>JANMKH010000316.1:0-13764 GCA_031371965.1 Sulfuriferula sp. | reverse complement strand
GACTGGTGCGGGTGATGCTGGCGGAACAGCTATATCGCGCCTGGAGCGTGACACAGAACCACCCTTACCACCGGGAATAAACCAGCATATGGCGCATATTGATTCACGCATTTATCTGGCCTCACGTTCGCCACGCCGCCGCGAGTTGCTGAGTCAGTTTGGCGTGCGTCACTAAGTGTTGCTATTACGTGAATCCGGCGGCCGCCTCGACGTCGATGAAACACCGCAACCTGGCGAATCGCCACAGGATTACGCACAGCGCATCGCATGTGCCAAGGCCGACGTGGGCTGGCAGCGCGTCATAGAACGCCATATTCCGCACTATCCAGTACTCGGCGCCGACACCACGGTAATCCTGGATGACGAAATTCTCGGCAAGCCACTGGGCCTGAATGCGGCGATCGACATGCTGGGCAAACTGGCTGGTCGCAGTCATCAGGTTGTCACTGCGGTCTCAGTGACATATGAAGATCGTTGCGAGGCACTACTGAGCACGTCGACAGTCAAATTCAAACCTCTCAGCGAACGTGAAATTCTCGCCTATACCAGTAGCGGCGAGCCCTTTGACAAGGCGGGCGGATATGCCATCCAGGGGCGCGCAGCGACTTTCATTGAACATCTGGAGGGCAGCTATTCCGGCGTAATGGGTCTGCCGCTGTTTGAAACAGCGCAGCTGCTGGAACGCTTCAACATGAAATTTTTCGAATAAGCCCCAAGGTAAATCGCGCATCATGAGTGAAGAAATTCTCATCAACGTTACCCCTCAAGAGACCCGCGTCGCAGTGATGCACTTGGGCGTAGTGCAGGAACTCCACATCGAGCGCATCAGTCAGCTTGGCCTGGTCGGCAATATTTACTTCGGCAAGGTGTGCCGGGTATTGCCGGGGATGCAGTCCGCATTTATCGACATCGGCCTGGAACGTGCCGCGTTTCTGCATGTCGCCGATATCTGGGAAGAACGCCACGGCGGGGGCGAGGAACGCCCGATTGAACGCATTCTGTTTGAGGGGCAGGGTGTGCTGGTTCAAGTCATCAAGGATCCGATCGGCACCAAGGGCGCGCGACTGTCTACCCAAGTGAGTTTTGCCGGGCGTTTTCTAGTGTATCTCCCGCAGGAAACGCACATCGGCATCTCGCAAAAAATCGAAGATGAAGCCGAACGCGAATCACTGCGCCAGAAACTGCAACAGTTGTTGCCCGAGGATGAACACGGCGGTTTTATCATCCGCACCATGGCGGAACAGGCTGAAGAACGCGAATTGCAGGCGGATATTGAATACTTGCGCAAATTGTGGGCAGACATTCAACAGCAGGCCCGAACCGCGCCATTGAAATCGCTGCTGTATCAGGAACTGAATCTGTCGCTGCGCGTGCTGCGTGATTTTGCCAACGATGAAACCGACCGTATTCTGGTGGATTCACGCGAAACCTATCAGAAGATGATGAGTTTTGCCGAGAATTATAGTGGTGGCGTGGTCGATAAACTCAACCATTATGCCGCCGAACGCCCGCTGTTTGACCTATATGCCATTGAAGATGAGATCGAAAAAGCGCTGGCGCGACGCGTGGATCTGAAATCCGGCGGCTATCTGATTATCGATCAGACCGAAGCGCTGACCACGGTGGACGTGAACACCGGCGGTTTCGTCGGTGTACGCAATTTCGACGATACCATTTTCAAGACTAACCTGGAGGCCGCGCAATCCATCGCGCGTCAATTGCGGCTACGCAACCTGGGCGGCATCATCATCGTCGACTTCATCGACATGGATAATCACGGCCACCGTGACGAAGTATTTTCCGAGTTTAAAAAAGCGCTGGCGCGCGACCATACGCGCATGACGGTGAATGATTTTTCCTCGCTGGGCCTGGTGGAAATGACCCGCAAGCGTACCCGCGAAAGCCTGGCTCATGTGTTGTGCCAGCCCTGCCCAACCTGTCAGGGGCGGGGCGAAGTCAAAACAGCGCAAACGGTATGCTATGAGATCCTGCGAGAAATTGTGCGCGAGGCGCGCCAGTTCAATGCGCGCGAATTCAGGATACTGGCATCACAGCAAGTGATTGATCAATTCCTGGATGAAGAATCACAAAGTCTGGCGCAGTTGGGGGACTTCATCGGCAAGCCGGTATCGCTGCAGGTAGAAAGCCTGTATACCCAGGAACAATACGACGTGATTCTGATTTAAACGCACGTCCGGTCAGGCACCCCCGCCTTGAATTAAACGCAGGCGCCCCTCCGAAGCCGCCAATTCCGGCTTCGCTTCCTGTATCTGGGGTTCTTGCACAAGCTCAAGCTCATGTTCGAGCAATCCAATCAGAAACACCAGGTCATGGTAAGTCTGGTGACTGAATCCCTGACGCTCACCGCCTCGGTTATCGTACAACAAGCCTTCCAGATACGTCCGGCAGGCGCTAGTCGGCCATAGTCTGGCAGTGCATTCCAGCACATGAGGGAACGACAGTATGCCTACTGAGTCAGTTTCACTGGTCATGCTGTCTTGCCATAGCGGCGCGACAAGATTGAAACGCCCCCTGAACCTCATCTGCGCCAGTTCAAATTCCACCTTATGACCGTTATCGCGATACAGATCGAAGAGCAGGTACCACACGGCTGGGTGGCTGCGCTCATGGCTGGTAATATGTTCTGTCAACAACGTCATGGCACGTTCTGGATAGCCAAGGTGCACAAACACAGCAGCCTCTTCGGTGATTTGATTCACCGTCGACACCAGGAAATCATCTTCCTTGCGGCCTGACTGCGACGCGACCCGCGCAGTGGTTGCATGCCGAGGTGTATCGACGCTTGGCTGTGCCTGCCCGTCCATGCCGCCGGTAATGGGCTGTCGAGCTTCCGGCTTCTCCCAGAAGGCTTCCGTCCATGGCTCGGTGATGTGAACGGCGGCGGCGTCAGGCAATACATCAGTGACTACCAGGTGATTAGAGCGGCGCTGCCTGCGTAGTAAATACAGACTCGCTGCGCCCGCGGCCAGTGCACCCATCAGGTACATGAACCAGGCTGGCCAACTCGCCGAATCATGCTTCAATGACCCCGAAGATAAAGCAGCAGGCATGGGGGCGGCCGTCATGGCAGCAATTTGTTTACGGAGCATCGCCACAGTAGCTCTGGTTTCGGCCAATTGCTTTTGCAACGCAACCATATCATCTTGCAAAGCATCTGCCTGAACAAGCCTGGCGTCGTTATCAAACGGTTGTGCAGCCTGACTAACATCGGATATCTGCCCACGCTGCCCCGGCCAAGTGCTCAAGCTGGTGCTAATGTGCAAAGCAAAGTGATCGCCCGAGCTTGCCGGTGCATTACCAGCGGATATTGGAACAGCTTTCTGATGTGACGCAGAGATGGTTTTTTTTGTCTGCTTCGCGGTATTGTTCACTGGCAGTAGCCGAGAGCGATGCCGCGCAGCCGCATCCTTACGCTCACGCCTGGATGGCACGACCGCAGCATTACTTCCCTCACGCGCCACCGGTTGCCGCGCTAAAGGGGCGGCTGCCGTCACGGGTGCAAAGTTGGATTCTTCAGCCAAATTCGGAACGACGTCTATCAGTACGGTGTAATCGCGCCGCAACGAGTTATCACACACCGACTCCAGGCTAAAATCCAGCACCGGGTCGTTGACAGGGTAAGCGGTGGTCAACAGCAAATACTTACCCTGCGCGCCCTGTACAAGTTTGACAACGGCACGCCTGAGCGTGGGTAAATCGGCGCCACCTTGGTGCGGTCCTTGCACCAGACGGAAGCATTCTTCCCCTCCAGCCATCTCGGACGCGTCCGCCAATACGGGGATCTTCACACGCAGGGGCTGACCAATACCAGAGCGCACCTGTGCCGGCCCAAGTCCGAGTGCATGACCGGACAGACTGAATGACCCAATACCCATACCCAGCAGGGCCGCCGCCAGCAAGCGCGGGGCCAGATATATAGGCTGCGCATACTTATCCTGTCTCATGCCACCGCCTGCACTATATGCAATGAGGGAAGGGAAGCCGTCTTCACTGCACTGCCCGCATGGTGTGAAAATGCCCGCAGAATCGAATTAATTTCCTGATGCTGCTTTCCCAAGTCGTCGAATTGCTGTTTTAACTCCGCGACTTTGGCCTGCAGGTTATCCAGATTGTCGTGCACCTTGCGGATGTTATCGACGCGCAGCTCCAGTTGGGTTTTATGGTCGCGGATGCGCATTACCAGCGGATCCAGCGTCCGGCGCAGCCATGCATCGGCTTCCAGGCGCGCCATCTCGAATACGGTGCGCGCCTCGGACACCAGGCTTTGATAAAACTTGCTCACCATAAAACGCTTTTCCAGCATCAAATTAAGGGGGTCACGGCAAAATATTTCAGTACTCTGAGCCAGACTCGCCAGACGCTGGCGATGCCGATCCATATCCAGTTTGGGGGGATTCAATTGCGGAAATCCATGCTGCTCCTCAAAACGCCGGTAGGCCGAGTCAAGTAATTCCAGGATATTAGCGGCGGCCTTGTCTACTTTGGCAAACTGCGTGTTGATGCGTCCGAACAGATTATTCATCCCCCGGGTAAGGCTGACGGTGGTCCAGCTCTCATCCAGATGTTCGCGGCTTTTTTCCAGCATGGCATTTAACACGTCGCTGGATAGCTCGGACAATAATGCTCGCCCCTGTTGCTGTACCAGGTTACGGGTAATCTTGAAATTCAGCGCAACCGCATCATAACCACGCTTTTCAATTACCAGCTTGTCACGCAGCTTGGTGACTACCTCGCGGTTTTTCCCGGTGAAACCGCTCAGTTGCTCAGCATCACTTTTAATCGATCCGAGCCTGGACATTACCCCATCACGCGAGGCCTCCAGCATGGTCAGCACCTCGCGATTCACCGACTGGTGCAGCAGTGCCTGGCGCGAGGGTATGATTTTATCGGCAAGTAAAGTCTCCAGCCTGGCAATCCCGGAACGCTCCAGAAGCACCTGATCGTCACGAATTTTTCCAACCAGCGCTTTCTGCGCGGAAACAGCAAATACTTGATGGCGTGGAATTCTAAGCTGTTCGGCGGTTTGGTCTATCTGGCGCTGGATGATGGTGTCGATTTCAGCTTCCGATTTGAGCTCATCCCAAAGCATGTCAATCTTGTTGAGTACCGCGATATGATGATGCACACGGCGATACACGGTGTTTTCCCAGATATCCAGATCGGAACGTGTCACCCCGGTATCCGTCGCCAGTAAAAAAAATACGCCGTGCGCATTAGGAATCGCGCTAAGGGTCAATTCGGGTTCACAGCCAAGCGCATTAAGGCCTGGCGTATCCAGAATAGTCAGCCCACCTTGTAACAGCGGATGTGGGAAATTGATCTGGGCATAACGCCAGGCCGGCACTTCCACCTTGCCGTCGGCCGCACCCTGACGTGCCAACTCGGCATCATCTTTATCGCACAAGCCCATGGCACGCGCCTCGGGGATCGGCACACGCTTGACTTCCGCCAGCGAGCGCAAGGCTGCACTCAGCTGCATGGCGTTGGAGGGGTCAAGGCTAATCGTGCTCCACTCGACGGGCAATCGTTTGAGCGTGGCGATACTGTCATCGCGTAGGCGCGTCTCGATTGGCAACAAGCGTACATACGGTTTGCTGTCAGCATCGTGGAAAATTTCCGTCGGGCACATGGTCGTACGCCCTGCATCCGAGGGTAGAAGGCGCCGTTTGAGGTCGGCAAAAAAAAGCGCATTGATGAGCTCCGATTTACCCCGCGAAAATTCCGCCACAAATGCCAGCACCAGCCGGTCCTGCTTCAGGGACTCAGCCAGATCATAGAGACGCAAAGTCTGCTCTGCATCGATATCAGCATAGCGATCCAGCCAGCCGCGATAAGCTTCCAACGAACCGAGTATCGCCTCGCGGCGCTGTTGATAATTCACGACTTCCTGCTCAAGCCGATTTGCCATGTCTACATTCCCATTTGTTCTAGTTTTTGAATGGTCTCGTCATCCAGCGCCGCAATTTTCAGTATTTTTCGGCGGCTCTTTTCTCCACCTTGAATCTGGACATTCCTCACTGATGTATCGAGTGTCTTGGCAATAAATGCGCACAGGGCAGCATTCGCCTTTCCGTCAATAGCGGCTGCGGCAACGCGAACCTTGAGCGCATTGCCATGAATACCTGCAATTTCCGTGGTTTTTGCTCCTGGTTGAACATGCAGCAAAATCTGTGCCGATCCGCCACTTATTTTCAACCAGGTCAGAAACACGGCATCGCGCCATTACATCATGCTACGCGCCACGCCCTCCAACCAGGCGAGCGGCACCATGATGATAAGCTGACACACCAGCAGAAAAGCCAGCGGGGAAAGATCAAAATTGGCAATCGGTGGAATCAGTCGACGGAACGGACGCAGCAGAGGCGCTGCCAGCGCCGAAAATACCGACATCAAGGGCGATAAGGGATTCACCATGGACAATACAGCCATCACCAACACCAGTCCAATCAAAGTATAGATACCCAGACTAGCCAAACGCACGACCGCCAACAACAGGAACGCCGGCAACACTTTACCTCCTGCCACCAGGAATGGGTAACCGTCCAGCCCATATAGCGCCAGCAGCAATATAAATTCCAGCACCAGAGCCAGCAACAGTGTGCCCATGTCCACTCCGAACAAGCCTGGGATGACCCGCCGCAACGGACGTACGGCAAAATCGGTGAGCTTGATCACGAACTGGGCAAACGGATTGTGGAATGGAACACGCACCCATTGCATATAAAAACGCAGCAATAATGCGATCAAAAACAGATTCACGAGGTTTTGCAGCACAAACTGCAAGGCTTGGTTCAACATAGGCATTTACCGTGAAAACACGTTGTTATTGTTACATTTTCCAAACGCATGCGGCGGCTTATTATTGCAGGGCATCGCCCAGCTCGATAGATCGCTCGGCCGCAGCATGAATAGCGCTGATAATGGCGGCCTTGACTCCTGCTTCATCCATACGCTGCAAGGCGCGCTCGGTGGTACCTGCCTTGGAAGTGACGCGCGCGCGCAGCGTCGCAGCATCTTCATGACTCCCGGCGGCCAGCTGCGCAGACCCCAGCATGGTTTCCAGTGCCAATTGGCGTGCGGCAGCGCTGCTCAGCCCGAGTTCCAGTGCGGCCTGCTGCATGGCTTCGATAAAATAAAATACATAGGCCGGGCCACTGCCGGAAACCGCCGTGACCGCATCCATCAGCGCTTCGTCTTCCACCCACAACACACTGCCTGCAGATTTAAGAATAACCTCTGCTATCTGGCGCTGGGGCGACTGAACTGCCGGCAAAGCGTACAAAGCCGTGACACCTGCCCCGATCATGGCCGGGGTATTAGGCATGGTGCGCACCACATTGGAGTAACCCATTAGCCACGCCGATAAAGTGCGTGCACGCACCCCTGCGGCAATCGATACCACCAGCTGCGTGGCAAGCAAAGGCGCCAATGCCTGCGCCACTCCCTTGAGCTGTTGCGGCTTGACTGCCAGTACCACGGCATCCGCAATGACGGCTTCCGGACCCAGCTCTGCATAGGTGTTCACCTGATAATCAGCCGCCAGCTGCGCGCGCGCCTCGGCATTGTGTTCGACCACCGATATCTGTTGAGCTGAGTGTCCTTGACGCAACAGGCCCGCGATCAGAGCGGTGGCCATGTTGCCGCCGCCAATAAATGTAATGCGCATTCCCACTCCCAATAAGTTAATTTATTATCTGGCGCCCGCCAAAAATAGCTGAGCCCACGCGCACCAGGGTTGCTCCTTCGGCTATGGCGGCTTCCATATCGCCCGACATGCCCATGGACAACGTATCGAGCGGAACATCCAGGCCATCCCGCAATTGTCGCAGTAACCGGAACTGTGCATGTTGCTGGTCAGCGCTTTTACTGGGCGCCGGAATCGCCATCAGACCACGCAAATGCAGGCGCGGCATTTGCGCTACCGCATGCACGAGTGTCGGCAAATCCGCCGGAGATACGCCGCTTTTGCTGGATTCGCCACTGACATTTACTTGTACGCACACATTCAGCGGAGGCTGCGTAGCAGTCCGGGCATCGTTCAGACGCTGTGCAATGATGGCACGATCCACGCTGTGTACCCAATCGAAATGCTCAGCCACCACCCGTGTTTTATTGCGCTGCAATGGTCCGATGAAATGCCAGGTTAAAGATAAGTCAGCCAGCGCCGCTATTTTGACTAGCGCCTCCTGGACGTAGCTCTCGCCGAACGCTTGCTGCCCGGCAGCCGCCGCTGCGCGTATTGCGTCGATGCCAAAAGTTTTGCTGACTGCCAGCAATTCGATCGTATCCGGCTCCCGCCCGGCAGCGCATGCTGCCGCGGCAATACGTGCGTGTACGGCTTGCAAAGCGCTTTTTAGTGTGTCCATAATGGCTCGAAAATCATCGCGGAATTATAACAAATGGAAATCTCCGAACTGCTCGCCTTTGCTGTCAAGAACAAAGCCTCCGATCTGCATCTGTCAGCCGGCCTGCCGCCGATGATACGGGTACACGGCGACATCCGCCGCATCAATCTGCCTGCTCTGGATCACACTACGGTGCACGACATGGTGTACGACATCATGAACGATGGCCAGCGCAAAACCTATGAAGAATCGCTGGAGGTGGACTTTTCCTTCGAAGTCCCCACGCTGGCGCGCTTTCGCGTCAACGCTTTCAATCAGAACCGGGGCTCGGGTGCCGTGTTCCGTACCATTCCCAGCAAAGTGCTGACGCTGGAAGAGCTCAATGCACCCAAAATTTTCAAGGAGATATCCGACCAGCCGCGCGGCATTGTGCTGGTCACCGGCCCTACCGGCTCGGGCAAATCCACCACGCTGGCGGCGATGGTGGACTACGTCAACGAAACCCAGTTCGGCCATATCCTGACCGTCGAAGACCCGATTGAATTCGTCCACCAGAGCAAAAAATGCGTGATCAACCAGCGCGAAGTGGGGTCGCACACGCAAAGCTTCTCCAACGCCCTGCGCTCGGCGCTGCGCGAAGATCCCGATGTGATCCTGGTGGGCGAGATGCGTGACCTGGAAACCATCCGCCTGGCGCTCACCGCTGCCGAGACCGGGCACCTGGTGTTCGGCACGCTGCATACCAGCTCTGCAGCCAAAACCATCGACCGTATTGTGGACGTGTTTCCGGCAGCAGAAAAAGAAATGGTGCGTTCCATGCTTTCCGAATCGATCCGCGCGGTCATCGCGCAAACCCTGCTCAAAACCAAGGACGGCGCGGGTCGCGTGGCGGCGCATGAAATCATGATCGGCACCCCCGCCATCCGCAACCTGATCCGCGAGAACAAGATTGCGCAGATGTATTCCTCCATCCAGACCGGGCAAAACGTCGGCATGCAAACTCTTGATCAGTGCCTGCAGGACTTGGTGCGGCGCAATGTGGTATCGGTAGGCGAAGCCCGCAGCCGCGCTGCGAATAAAGACATGTTTGCCGGATAAACAACCCAGGATATAAAGTTTATGGACGCCCTCAAAGCCTTGCACGATCTGCTGCGCCTGATGCTCAGCAAAAAAGCCTCGGATTTATTCATCACCGCGGGCTTTCCTCCCGCCATCAAGGTGGACGGCAAGATAGCGCCCGTATCCAACCAGACACTTACTCCCGCGCATACACGCGAGTTTGCGCGGGCGTTGATGAATGATCGCCAGTGGACAGATTTTGAGGCGACTCATGAGAGCAACTTTGCCATTTCCCCGCCGGAAATCGGCCGTTTTCGTGTCAATGCCTTTGTCCAGCAAGCACGTGTTGGCCTAGTGTTGCGGACCATCACCACCAAGATTCCCAAGTTCGAGGAACTCAACCTGCCGCCGGTACTCAAGGATGTGGCCATGGTCAAACGCGGCCTGGTGATTTTTGTCGGCGGCACCGGTTCGGGCAAATCCACTTCGCTCGCAGCGATGGTCGGCTACCGTAATGAGAACGCCCAGGATCACATCATTACCATCGAAGACCCGGTGGAGTATGTTCACGAACACAAGAAATCCATCATCACCCAGCGCGAAGTCGGCGTAGATACCGATAACTGGTTTTCGGCATTGAAAAATACCCTGCGTCAAGCGCCCGACGTGATCCTGATCGGTGAGGTGCGTGACCGGGAAACCATGGAATATGCCATCGCTTTCGCTGAAACCGGCCATCTCTGCCTGACCACGCTGCACGCCAACAGCGCCAACCAGGCATTGGATCGCATCATCAACTTCTTCCCGGATGATCGCCGCCAGCAATTGCTGATGGATTTGTCGCTGAATCTCAAGTCGTTTATCTCGCAACGCCTGATCGCCAAAAAAGGCGCTCCGGGGCGTGTCGCAGCGGTCGAGATTTTGCTCAACTCCCCGTTGATTTCGGAACTGATATTTAAAGGCGATGTTCACGAGATCAAGGAGATCATGTCGAAATCGCGCGAACTGGGCATGCAGACTTTCGATCACTCGCTGTTCGACCTCTACGAAGCGGGCATGATCAGCTATGAGGATGCGCTGCGCAACGCCGACTCCCTCAACGACCTCAGGCTGAAGATCAAGCTGCAAGGCCAGGAATCCAGAGAGCGCGACATCATGTCTGGACTGGATCACCTCGACATCGTCTAGTGTTACAAATCATAAATGACGAAACATATTGGACAGGATTAACAGGATTAACAGGATTAACAGGATTGACAGGATCGAAGCAAAGTCAGCATTCAGGCAGGTATTCCTGTAAAAATCCTGTTAATCCTGTCCAGGTTCAAGTTTCGTCATCATTGGGTTCGGATACTAGCCTGCCGTATTGCAAATCCTGTGTGGTAAATTTTGTGGCAATGCCGCTGCGCCACCCGTGGGGGGTGACTTGGCGAACACAGATGTTCCATGGACTGCCCGCGGATAACCGGGCAATTTTTTTAATGTTTCAGGCTTTGCACGACGAATAAGGGATCATCACTTGGCATTGGGGAAATTTACGTTTTCCGGGGTTCGGGCACGCGTACTGCTCCTCGTGGCACTGGCGGTTGCGCCATGGCTGGCGATTAGCATTTATCATGTTATTGAAGACCGCGGTTTCGCGGCCGACGCGGCACAGGACAGCGCACTGCAGCTGGCGCGTCTTATTTCCTTCGACCAGCGGGAAACCATTAGCCGTTCGCGCAGCCTGCTGCAAGCATTATCCACTTTGCCGGAAATCAGGACTGGCACACCGGCTGATTGCCGGCTGCGGCTGGCAAACCTGCTCGACAGCACGCAAAGCTATGCCAATATCGGCGTAACTGACGCGCAAGGTAACCTGTTGTGCGATGCCAGAGCGACCCGGGAATCGATCAATTTTAGCGACCGCAACTGGTTCCGTGAGGCACTCAAAACCCGGCAATTCATCATCGGCAACCTCATCATCAGCAGGATCACCGGCAAACCCATCATCGCAACCGCCCTGCCGATATTCAATGCCCAAGGTACAGTGCAGCGAATCATTTATACAACCATCGATATCGGGTGGCTCGAGCACCTCCTGCACCAGGTCAAGTTACCTGCAGGTACCGTAGTCAGCGTAATGGATGCCAATGGCGCTATCCTAGCGCGACACCCGGATGGACAGCAATTCGCGGGCAAGCTCAATCCGATGACCACGCTGGTTCAGGCTATTGTGGCGCGCAAAGAAGAGGGCATTGGCGAGGGAAAAGGGATAGACGGCGTCACCCGGCTGTTTGCCTACCATCGCCTGTTCGAGAACCCCGCGACAGCTTCCGCTTACGTCAGCGTCACTACCCCGACCGCTATCCTGTTTGCCAAAAGCGACCGGCAATTTGCCAGAGATATGGTCATTGTGGGGCTGGCAACCGCATTGATATTCATCCTGGTATGGGTTGGCACCAACCTTCTGGTGCTGGGCAAAATGAAAGCGCTGATTCACGCTACCAAACGCATTGCCCACGGCGATTTCAGCACGCGCACGCAAATCCAGGGATCAGGCGAGTTAAGCGAATTGGCGCGCACCTTTGACAGCATGGCGCAGTCACTGGAGTTGTTGTTCCAGCAAAGCCAGCGCGTCATGGAGGTGATGCCGGAGGCTGTCATTGTTTCCGATAGCAACGGCAAAATCATGACAGTCAATGCTCAGGCGGAAAAGCTTTTCGGTTATACCCGCAGTGAGATGATCGGGCTATCAATCGAAGCCCTGGTGCCAGAACGTTTTCGCACCACACACGCCTCTCATCGTAGTGCCTATATAAGCCTGGCGACACCCACAGTGAGAGCCATGGGAGAAGGGCGGGAACTGTTCGCCCGCAGAAAGGATGGCACCGAATTTGCCACTGAAATCAGTCTGGGGCCTTTAAAGACGGAAGATGGCGATTTTGTGATCAGCGCGGTACGCGACGTCAGCGAGCGCAAACAATTCGAGACCCGCATGCTGCACCAGGCGACCCATGATCCGCTCACCAGCCTGCCCAACCGTATCCTGTTCCACGACATTCTTGCTCACGCCATGACCCGCGCCCTGCGCACGGAAAAACTGCTGGCGGTGCTGTTTCTCGATCTGGACGAATTCAAAAACATTAACGACACGCTCGGTCACGAGTATGGCGACCTGTTGCTGAAAGAAATTGCGCAACGACTGACTGCGACGCTGCGCGCAGATGATTTGATCGCGCGCGACGATGGTATGGTGGCCCGCCAGGGCGGCGACGAATTCACTATCTTGCTGCAGGGCATCACGGTCGTGGATAACATTATCCTGATCGCAGAGAAAATACTTGCCGTGATTTCCCGGCCGTTCATCGTCGACAACCATGAAATGCACATGACAGCGAGCATCGGCATCACCATTTTTCCATTTGATGACACCGACATCCAGAGCCTGTTGCGCAACGCCGACACCGCCATGTATCGCGCCAAGGAAAGCGGAAAAAACAATTTTCAGTTTTACACGGCAGGAATGAATCTACTGATCCGTGAGCGCATGGACATTGAAAACGGACTGCGTCATGCACTGGCAAGAAACGAGTTGGTGCTGCACTACCAGCCACAGGTGGATATCGCGAGCGGGGAAATGATCGCCGTAGAGGCACTATTACGCTGGGCGCACCCTGAAAAAGGCCTGATCCCGCCCGATAAATTCATACCGGTAGCGGAGGAAAGTGGCCTGATCGTGCCCATCGGAGAATGGGTATTACGTACTGCCTGTCGACAAAATAAAGCCTGGCAAAATATGGGGCTGCCGCATATCCGCATGGCGGTGAACCTGTCTGCACGCCAATTCCGGCAGCCTCATCTGCTGGCGGTAGTGGCCAAGGCCTTGGAGGATACCGGCCTTGACCCTTATGCGGACAGCCTGGAACTGGAGGTGACCGAAAGCGTCGTCATGAAAGACCTGGAAGGAACCATCAGCACGCTCAACAAACTCCATGCAATGGGGATTCGCCTTTCCATTGACGATTTCGGCACCGGCTATTCCAGCATGAGCTATTTGAAACGTTTTCCGATCAATACGCTCAAAATCGACCAGTCTTTTGTTCGCGACATCACCACGGATGCCGACGATGCAGCCATTGCCTCCACCATCGTCACTTTGGGACACAGTCTGAAATTGCGGGTAATTGCCGAGGGCGTGGAAACTGCAGAACAGCTAGCCTTGTTACGCGAAATGAAGTGTGATGAAATCCAAGGCTATTTATTCAGCAAACCGCTGCCAGCCGAAGAAATGGAAACATTGCTGCGGCAAGCACGGCGCCTGTAAGAGGTGCCTAAAACTCCACGCACTCCGGCCTAA
>JANMKH010000311.1:0-2503 GCA_031371965.1 Sulfuriferula sp. | reverse complement strand
TAGCCTCGGTTCAGGTAAAACGATTTGAGTGTTTCCAGATCAGCTGCCAGTTTCTGTTTGGAATATTGATCGTTCTTGGTATACCAGCTAAACCATCCGGGGGTTTTTTCGCTAATCGCATCCAGCAGCTGTTTTTCCTTGAACGCATGGTTGCCAACAATATTGATCTGCCTGATTTTGGCAACGTCACCATCCTGGATATTGAAAGTAATCGATACCCGGTTACGCTCCTGCGGTGTGACCGTCGTCTCGATTTGTACCGCGTATTTACCTTTGCTGAAATACAGCCGTTTTATTTCCTGTACGGCACGATCCAGTATCGATTTATCGAAAATGCGGCCTTCCGTCAGTCCCGCCTGCTTCAGGCCGGTAGTGAGCTGCTCCTTGGAAAATTCCTTGTTGCCGATAAGCTCAACTTTGGAAATGGCCGGACGTTCCTCCACCACCACGATCAATACATTGCCCTGCTGTTCCAGGCGTACATCCTTGAAAAAACCGGTGGCAAACAGCGCCTTGATCGCAGCTGAAGCTTTTTCGTCATCCATTGTATCGCCGACTTTCACCGGCAAATAACTGAATACCGTACCAGCCTCGGTGCGCTGGATTCCTTCTACGCGGATATCCTTCACTACAAAATTATCCATTGCGTGGGCGGATACCGCCCACAGACTTGTAAGGAGTGCAGCCACAAGTTTGATTTGCATTAGGGTCAGCCTGTAAACAAACGGGAAATGTCGTTATAAAAGGCAAAAATCATGAGGGTGAGTAACAGCGCCATGCCAATTTGCTGGCCGATTTCCATCACGCGTTCGGAGACCGGACTGCCTTTGATAAGCTCCGCGATATGATACATCAAATGCCCCCCATCCAATAACGGGATGGGCAACAGATTGAGCACACCCAGACTGATACTCACCAGCGCCAGGAAAGTCACAAATGCGGCCGGACCGGTGCGTGCCGACTGTCCCGCATAATCGGCGATGGTAATGGGGCCGGACAGGTTGCGCCATGATACCTCGCCAGTCACCATACGCCCCATCATCTGCAAACTGAACACAGCCGTATCCCAGGTTTTGGCGAACGCCTTGGTGAATGCTGTCCCTACGCCATAACGCGTTTTGGTAAGCATGGCATCAAATACCGCAGGATCCACCTTGGGACCAATGCCTACTTTGCCCACCGCCACGCCAGCTTCATCCACGCGTTGCGGCACCAGCCGGATGTCGACCAGGCCTACCGGACTGGCGCGTTCTACTTGCAAGGTGACCGTTTTACCGGGCCGCTCACGTATCGATTTAACCAAGTCCGACCACTCGTTGATCTTCATCCCATCCATTGCCACAATGCGGTCGCCCACCTGCAGCCCGGCACGCGCCCCCACGCTATTGGGCAACACCTGCCCAATCACCGCAGGAAGCGCCGGTTCAAACAAGCGGATACCCAGTTTGGCTGCAATATCGGATTCGCCATCCACCGACACGCCAGCGGCATCCAGCATGCGTGTAGCGCCGCCCTGCAAAGTAAGGCTCAGTGGTTGCTGCGAGGGCAGCTGGCGCAATAGCGCCCATTGCAGATCGGCCCAGCTGGTCACCGGCTCCCCATCGATTGCGCTGATCTCATCACCGCTATTGAGTCCGGCGCGCGCTGCAGCACTCGCGGCAGGTGGCTGGGCAATGACCGGCTTGAGGCCTGGCACGCCATGCATGAATAAACCCCAATACAGCAACACCGCCAGCAGCAGGTTGGCCAGTGGTCCGGCCACCAGAATCAACATGCGCGCGCCCACGCTTTGCCGGTTAAAGCTGCGATGCCGATCAGCGTCCGGCACGGGGCCTTCGCGTTCGTCCAGCATCTTTACATATCCGCCCAGCGGGAAGCCGGCAATGGCCCATTCGGTGCGGTCTTTTCCCCAGCGCCACGATAGTAGCGGCTTGCCAAATCCGACCGAGAAACGCAGCACTTTCACGCCCACCAGACGCGCCGCCGAATAGTGGCCGAATTCATGCACAACAATGAGAATACCCAATGCCACCGCAAATGCCAGCAAGGTCGTTAATAGCGTCATGGTCTAGGCTCGCGCCCGTTGCGTTTCGAGGAAGGAATCCGCGTCAGCACGCGCCTGCAGATCAGCCTGCACCAGATCATCCATGCTATCCGGCTCTCCGCTTGGTGCACGCGACAATGCATATTCAATCGCGGCGGGTATGGTCAAATAGGATGCGTGCCCGGCCAAAAATGCTGCCACCGCTGATTCATTGGCGGCATTCAATACTGCAGGCAACATGCCGCCACTGGCCAGCGCGTCAAAGGCCAGTTTAAGACAGGGGAAGCGCGCATAATCCGGGGGTTCAAACGTGAGCCCGCGTCCAAACAGGTCAAGCGCCGATACCCCAGCGTCGATACGCTCCGGAAAACCCAGCGCGTAGGCAATGGGGGTGCGCATGTCGGGGTTGCCGAGCTGGGCGATGACCGAGCCATCCAGATAATCGACCATCGAATGAAT
>JANMKH010000264.1:0-3998 GCA_031371965.1 Sulfuriferula sp. | reverse complement strand
GTTTTCCTACAGCTCGACCACCACCCCTATGGTTCCCGGGCCATTGATTGTTTGTCAGGCAGGTGACACGGTTCAATTGATGATAAAAAATACCCTGGCTACGCCGATTAAATTTGTGGTTGGCCGCACCGGCATCAGTTTGTCGGTCGCAGCAGGCGCTACGCAATCCCTGGCTTTTGCCGCTCCCGCGCCGGGATCCTACCTGTACTACGATGACCAAAACAGTGGTGTAAATCGTATTATGGGATTGCATGGTGCATTGGTGGTCATGCCGCTCGGCATCAAGAACCAATCTTTCGCTGGCAGCCCTACCTTTGTGCGCCAATATAAATGGGTTCTGAGTAATGTCGACCCGGTGTGGGGGGGCCTCGTCAGTACCAATGGCGACGCGTATGTGTCGAGCATCGTGGCGACGAGTTTCATGCCGAAGTATTTCTTGATGAACGGCAACAGCTTCGACAACACCCATGAAGCCAATACGGCGCTGAGCGGTAATTACAACGATGCCTGCCTGGTCAGGATTCTGAACGCGGGCGGGATGATACATTCGCCGCACTTTCACGCCAATCACGTCAATATCCTGAGCGTTAACGGGACGAATTACGCAAGCGGATTAAAGATCAAGGACGTGGTTTCCATGCTCCCGCTCGATGTCAAAGACGTAAGATATCCATTCGTGGCACCACCGGATGCCTATCCCGTGGCGACCGGTGCTCAAGCTTATCCCATGCATTGCCACTCCGAAATGTCCCAGACCGCAGGCGGCGGACTCTACCCGCACGGGCTGCATACGCAGATCGCTTTTGGTCAGCCTCCTGCAACCGAGTCGGATCTTCAGCAAGCAGTGGCACTTCTACCTTAGAGATTAGCGAACAACCGTTCAATTATTCAGGAAGGAATTTTACATGGCTATGGCAAATTGTCCCGCGGGCATCCAAGGAAATTGCGGCTTAAATCCGGCGGCTCCCGCAACCCCGGGGTTGGTGACAGCGAATAAAACATTTAACCGCGTCACCTTTATGGACGGCAATCAAGTCATCAATGGAACCAACGTACCCATATTCGGGTTCCAGGATCCAAACGGTGGTATGGGCGGTGGCATGGGCGTCGCGGCCTTTCCTGCACCGCCGATTCGAGTGAATCAAGGCGATATCGTGCATACCGTATTACAGGTGATGATGGGGGTGCATACGGTCCACCATCACGGCATTGAACCCACCTCATTCAACGACGGTGTCGGGCATTATTCTTTCGACGTCCAGGGGCAATACACTTATCAGTGGATGGCTTCCCATGCGGGCACCTATTTTTACCACTGCCACGTGAATACCGTGCTGCATGTGGAAATGGGGATGTATGGCGCACTCATTGTCGATCCACCCACGGGTCCCGGTACAGCTTTTGCAGGGGGGCCCGCCTATAACGTCGAAGCTATTTGGGCGGTGGACGATATCGACGTGTCCTGGCACTGCAAACCCTGGGATGCGGCACTCTGTGGCGGCGATGCCGGGTTCTATGACTTCAATCCGACGCTTTTTTGTATCAACGGTTTGGGAGCCGATCTGACAGGCACCGACGCCCGCGTGGCGGTGACCATGACACGAGGCCAGACGTTGTTGGTGCGCTACATTGCCGCTGCCTACGTTCCTGAGCGGGTGACCTTCGATCCGGGCCTGGGTCCTATTACAATCATATCGGAAGATGGACGTCCCTATGCGACACCAGTCACGCTGGCAGCGGGTTCCTCGGTGTTGATGACCGCAGCGGAACGTTATGAGTTTATCTTCCAGCCCCCTACTTCGGGCACTTTTCCGGTAAACATCGCGTTTTATAATTATCGGGCAGCTAACGGCAATCTAGCGCAGATTGGCAGTATCGGTACCACCATCACCGTGGCGTGAAATGAGTGGGGCCGCTCCGGCGGCCCTGCTCAAACCGGGAACATCTTTAGCGTTCGGGAGAGAGTCAATGCGCATCCAAACATGGTTGAGTACAGTTGTTTTTTTACTGTTGTCGGCATCCGCCTTTGCCAGCGGCAATTATGTCACCCGACCCCAAGACAAGGCTTTATTCGAAGCTGTGGGCGCCAACAACATGGAACAAGCCCAGGCCCTCCTTGCCAAGGGAGCCGATATCAATGCCAAAGAAAAGCCGTGGGGTTTAACACCCCTTTTAATTGCTCCCGATGTGAGCAAGGAGATGGTGCAGTATCTCCTCAAAAGCGGTGCAAACGTTAATGCTGCGGATCGGGAGGGCACCACGGTACTGATGCGCGCAGTCTATTCAAGAGATCCTGAAATCGTGTCCGATGTGCTTAAATATCACCCCAACCTGGAGGCGAAAGGTACCTGGAACAACACTGCATTGACTTATGCGGTAGTTCAAGGAAATCCAATGATGGTCAAGGCCATAGTGAAGGCCGGGGCAGACGTAGACGTGACTCGCGCCGATGGCATGACGCCGCTTGATATGGCAAAACGTCGGCTGATGCAAGCACGAATAGCCGTACAGGAAACCGGCGCAATGCCTAATCATGGGAGTGCACCCATGGCCATGCAAATGTCCATGCATCACGGCATGATGCAGCACAATGTTCCTAAGGCCGTCATCATCCGCGACAGCCAGGAGGTGCTAGCCATCATTCAAGGGGCGGGGGGTGTAGCTGGCCAGGGATTTTCGATGGATGCCGCGTTACTTCAGCATAACCATTAGGATCCATGATTGAAGGCATAGAATCCGGAATCCCTTTCCATTTCGCAATATGCTGGTATGGCGAATTGTTGATCGTTCAGTGAACCAGGGCCGATGGAACATGAGTTGTCCCATTTTGCCCCGGGGGAAGCAGAATATCTTGGCTATTGTCGTGGCAATTATTGCCATGCCCGCCGTCGCCGCACCCCTGAGCTTTGAAAAGGCCCTGCAACTGGCCGAGCGTACCGCGCCTTCGCTAGCCGTGGACAACGCACGGATCGAAGCGGCGCGACAGGCCGCCATTCCTGCCGGAGAACTGCCCGACCCCAAACTGATGCTCGGTATCGACAACTTGCCCATCAATGGGCCGGATCGCTTCAGCCTCAACCGTGATTTCATGACCATGCGGCGCATCGGGGTCAGTCAGGAAGTGCCCAATTCAGACAAGCGTCAGGCACGTGTCGACGTGGCGCAGAGCAGCATAGCGGTAGCCGTCGCCGAGCGCCGCATCGAACGGCTCAAGGTGCGCAGCGAAACCGCGCAAGCGTGGATGGCCCGCTACACCGTGGAACGCAAGCTGGCATTATTCGATGCGTTATATCGCGAAAACCGGCTGCTGGCGGAGGCGGTGCGCGCCCGCATTGCTGCCGGCCGCGGTCTGGCAATGGATAGTATCCTGCCACGCCAGGAAGCGATCGCGCTGGCGGATCGCCACGACCAGCTGGAGCGCGAACGCAGCGATGCCGAAGCCGCCCTCCAGCGCTGGATAGGTCCGGAGGGAGGAGAGCCGCTGGCAGGCGAAGCGCCGACCTGGCCGATTACCATGGAAACGCTCACGCAACTGACGCAACACCACCCCGAACTCGCCGTGTATAACTCGATGACGCGGCAGGCCGAAGCCGAAGTACGCGAGGCCGAATCCATGAAAAAACCCGACTGGGCGGTGGAACTCGCCTACCAGCAGCGCGGCCCGGATTTCAGCAACATGGCCTCGATCCAGTTCACCTTTGACTTGCCGGTGTTTGCCGCACGCCGCCAGGATCCACAAATTGCCGCCAAACGTGCAGAGCTGGTACGCATTGACGCCGAGCGCGAAACCACCCTGCGCGAGCACGCTCAGATGCTGGCGACCGACCTGGCTGCCTACCGGCAACTCGACCGCGCCGTGCAGCGCCAGCACGCCAGCCTGTTGCCGCTGGCACAGGAGAAGGTCGAACTGGCGCTGGCCGCTTACCGCTCCGGCCAAACTGATCTGGCGACGGTGATTGCCGCACGCAGCGAATGGATCGATGCCCGCCTCAAGGCCA
>JANMKH010000209.1:0-2782 GCA_031371965.1 Sulfuriferula sp. | reverse complement strand
AGACTGAAAACGCGCTCACCATGCCGGTGTCCGCGCCCGGTTCGGCGGGAATGGAGATGTGCTTTGTAAATCTGGTTGAGCCGGGCGACAAAGTCATCGTATGCAAGAACGGCGTATTCGGCGGACGCATGCTGGAAAACGTGAAACGCACCGGCGGCGTGCCGGTGGTGGTGGACGATGCCTGGGGCGCGCCCGTGGATACCGCCAAGGTGGAAGAAGCCTTTGCCGCCAACCCGGACGCCAAGGTGCTGGCGTTTGTCCATGCCGAGACCTCGACCGGCGCGCGTTCCGATGCGCATGCATTGGCTGCCATTGCGCACAAATACGGCGCCCTGGTCATTGTCGATGCCGTCACCTCGCTGGCCGGCATCCCGCTGATGGTGGATGAATGGGAGCTTGACGCGGTGTACTCCGGCAGCCAGAAATGTCTGTCCTGCACCCCCGGCCTGTCACCTGTGACGTTCAGCGAACGCGCCATCGCCAAACTCAAGGCCCGCAAAACCCCGGTGCAAAGCTGGTTCCTCGATCTCAACCTGGTACTGGGTTACTGGGGCAGTGAGGGCAAGCGCACTTATCACCATACCGCGCCGATCAACCCACTCTATGGCCTGCACGAGGCGCTGGTCATGCTGGCCGAGGAGGGCATCGAAAACAGCTGGGCGCGTCACGCCCACAATCACGAAATGCTGCGTGACGGCTTCGAGGCCATGGGGCTGAAATTCGTGGTGGACCAGGATTACCGCCTGCCACAGTTGAATACCGTGTATATCCCGGAAGGCGTGGACGACGCCGTTGCACGTACCCGTCTGCTGAACGAGTTCAATCTGGAAATCGGCGCGGGTCTGGGCGACTTGGCGGGCAAGGTGTGGCGCTTCGGCCTGATGGGGCATGCCAGCCGTGCGGAAAATATTGATTACTGCCTGTCGTCGCTGAAACAAGTATTATAGGCGTCATCTGCGCACTAAATTACGGGGCATCTGGCCCCGTTTTTTATTGCTGCACTCTTCAAACAGGCTGGTATACCGTACGCATGATCATTCTTAAAAACCTCAGTTTGCGGCGCAGTTCCAAAGTGCTGCTGGATAACGCTTCCGTCACTCTGAATCCGGGCGAAAAAATCGGTCTGGTCGGGCGCAACGGCGCAGGCAAATCCACACTTTTCGCGCTGCTCAACGGCACGCTGCATGAAGATAAAGGCGACTTTTCCATGCCCGCGCAGTGGCGCATGGCGCAAGTGGCGCAGGACATGCCGGAGACCGAGCACAGCGCGACCGACTTCGTAATTGAAGGCGACACGGTGCTGGCTGCCGCGCAGGCCGAGGTGGACGCGGCCGAAGCCAGCGACGACGGCGATCGCATGGCGCATGCCTACATGGCGCTGTATGACGCCGGCGCGCACGATGCACAGTCGCGGGCGCAAGCGCTTATCCTCGGGCTGGGGTTCAAAACCAGCGAGCTGGATAATCCGGTCAACAGCTTTTCGGGCGGCTGGCGCATGCGCCTGCAACTGGCGCATGCGCTGATGTGCCCGTCCGATTTGCTGCTGCTCGACGAGCCCACCAACCACCTGGATCTGGATGCGCTGGTGTGGCTGGAAGCCTGGCTCAAGCGCTATACCGGCACCATGGTGGTAATCAGCCACGACCGTGAATTCCTGGATTCGGTGACGCAAGTGACGCTGCATATCGATAATGCGCGGCTCACCCGCTACGGCGGCAACTACAGCACTTTTGAAGACATGCTTGCAGAGCAGATGCTGCTGCAGCAAGCGGCGTTTTCCAAACAGCAGGACAAAATCGCGCACCTGCAAAAGTTCATCGACCGCTTCAAAGCCAAGGCCAGCAAAGCCAAGCAGGCGCAGAGCCGGGTCAAGGCGCTGGATCGCATGGAGCGTATCGCACCGTTACTGGCGAGTGCCGACTTTACCTTCGAGTTCAAGGAACCGGCCAACCTGCCCAACCCGATGCTGTCCATGCAAAATGTCAGCTGCGGCTATCCCGCGCCGGAAGATGCGCCGGCCGGCGCGTTGCCCACGGTGATTGTGGAAAACGTCAGCCGCTCGGTATTCGCCGGCCAGCGCATCGGCATTCTGGGTGCCAACGGTCAGGGCAAATCGACGCTGGTGAAAACTGTGGCGCGCGCTTTGACAGCCACCGGGGGCGAGCTGACCGAGGGACGCGGACTGAATATCGGCTACTTTGCGCAGCAGGAACTGGACGTGCTGCGTCCGGCCGACACGCCGCTGGAACATATGATACGGCTGGTAAAAGAAACTTCGGTCAATGGCCGCGGCAACGCGCGCGAGCAGGATCTGCGCAGCTTTCTGGGCACCTTCAACTTCAGCGGCGACATGGTCAAGCAAGCCGTGGGCACCATGAGCGGCGGCGAAAAAGCGCGGCTGGTACTGTGCATGATCGTGTGGCAACGCCCCAATCTGTTATTGCTGGATGAGCCGACCAACCATCTCGACCTGGCTACACGCGAGGCGCTCGCCATGGCGCTCAACGAATTTGAAGGCACCGTCATGCTGGTCAGCCACGACCGCGCGCTATTGCGTGCCGTCTGCGACGAATTCTGGCTGGTCACGCGCGGCGGCGTGGAGCCGTTCGATGGCGATCTGGATGACTATCAGCGCTATCTGCTGGACGAGGGCAAGCGCTTGCGCGACAGCCTGAAAGAGAACGCGTCCGCCGCGAAAAAGCGTGCCGCCTAATTGCGGCGATATTTCGGCATGCGCCTCATTTGTGGGTACAATACAAAATTGTGTCCACAAATGAGGTCT
>JANMKH010000208.1:0-3644 GCA_031371965.1 Sulfuriferula sp. | reverse complement strand
GTGGAAATCTGCCATTATTTTCTGGACGAGGCTGCACTTGCTGATTGTTTGGGGAAAATCCGTTAAAATTCACGGCTGTTGAGCATTCCGGGCACACGCAGTGTGCCTTTTTTATTGATTGTGTTGATGAAAAACATCCGTAATTTTTCCATTATTGCCCATATTGATCACGGAAAGTCCACCCTGGCTGACCGTATCATTCAGCTCTGCGGCGGTTTGTCCGAGCGCGAGATGGAAGCCCAGGTGCTCGACTCCATGGATCTGGAGCGCGAACGCGGCATTACCATCAAGGCTCAGACTGCCGCGCTGGAATACAAGGCGCGTGACGGCCAGTTGTATCAGCTGCATTTGATTGATACGCCTGGCCACGTCGATTTTTCCTACGAAGTGAGCCGTTCGCTGTCCGCCTGCGAGGGCGCGCTGCTGGTGGTGGACGCCTCCCAGGGCGTGGAAGCGCAAACCGTGGCCAACTGCTATACCGCGACCGAGCTGGGTGTGGAAGTGGTAGCGGTGCTGAACAAGATTGACCTGCCTGCCGCAGAACCTGATCGGGTGATTCAGGAAATTGAGGACATTATCGGCATCGACGCCCACGACGCGGTGCGCGCCTCGGCCAAGACCGGGCTGGGGGTGGAAGACATACTTGAAGCGGTGATTGCGAAAATCCCGCCGCCGCAAGGTGATCCGGAAGCACCGCTGAAAGCGCTGATCATCGACTCATGGTTCGATAATTATGTCGGCGTGGTGATGCTGGTGCGGGTGGTGGATGGCGTGCTGCGCCCCAAGGAAAAAATCCGCCTGATGGCCACCAACTCGGTGCATCTCACCGAACAGGTGGGTGTATTTACTCCCAAGGCGCGGCAACGCACTCAATTATCCGCCGGGGAAGTGGGTTTTATCATCGCTGGTATCAAGGAGCTCAAGGCTGCCAAGGTGGGTGATACGGTGACGCTGGATGCTCGGCCTGCCGCAGAGCCTTTGCCCGGTTTCAAGGAAATCAAGCCGCAGGTGTCCGCCGGGCTGTATCCGGTGGAATCGCACGATTACGACTCGCTACGCGACGCGCTGGAAAAGCTCAAGCTCAATGACGCCTCGCTACAATACGAGCCGGAGGTGTCGCAGGCCTTGGGTTTCGGTTTCCGCTGCGGTTTCTTGGGCCTGCTGCACATGGAAATCGTGCAGGAACGGCTGGAACGCGAATACGACATGGACCTGATCACCACCGCGCCCACGGTGATCTATCAGGTGGTGTTGAAAGACGGCAGCATGATCCACATCGAGAACCCGTCCAGGCTGCCGGATCTGTCCAGCATCGAGGAAATTCGCGAGCCGATCATCACCGCGACTATCCTGGTGCCGGAGGAATATCTGGGCAATGTGATGACGCTGTGCACGCAGAAACGCGGCGCGCAGACCAACATGCAATACATGGGCCGGCAGGTTATGCTCAATTACGACATGCCGATGAACGAAGTGGTGATGGACTTTTTCGACCGGCTCAAATCAGCCACGCGCGGTTATGCCTCGCTCGATTACGATTTCAAGGAATTCCGAAGCGCAGATCTGGTCAAGCTCGATATTCTGGTAAATAGTGAGAAAGTCGATGCGCTGTCGCTGATCGTGCACCGCGCCACCAGCCAGTACAAAGGCCGCGAACTGGCGTCCAAAATGCGTGAACTCATCCCGCGCCAGATGTTCGACGTCGCCATTCAGGCCGCCATCGGTGCGCAGATCATCGCGCGTGAAAACGTCAAGGCGCTGCGCAAGAACGTGCTGGCCAAGTGTTACGGGGGTGATATCAGCCGCAAGCGCAAGCTGCTGGAGAAACAAAAGGCCGGTAAAAAGCGCATGAAACAGGTGGGTAATGTGGAAATCCCGCAGGAAGCCTTCCTGGCGATTCTGCAAGTGGGTGATAAGTAGTCGGTCATTAATCTATCAAGCAGTAAGGGAGCAGTATGGACTTCGCACTTATCATGTTTGTCGCGCTGGTCATCACCGGGGTGATCTGGCTGCTGGACAGTTTGTTTTTCAAATCGAAGCGGCCAAAAGACGCCAAGCTGCCGGTATTGACCGAGTATGCCAAGAGCTTCTTTCCAGTCATCCTCGCAGTATTCATGCTGCGCTCGTTCCTGGTCGAGCCATTCAAAATACCATCCGGTTCGATGATACCGACCCTGCTGGTGGGGGATTTTATTTTGGTGAATAAATATACTTACGGCATCCGTCTGCCCCTTATCAACAAGAAAATCCTCAATGTGGGCGAGCCTAAAGAAGGGGATGTGATGGTGTTCCGTTACCCCAAAGATCCGTCGCTTGACTATATCAAGCGGGTGGTCGGCGTGCCCGGCGATACGGTGACCTATCGTAACAAGCGGCTCACCATCAATGGCAAACCCCTGGTGACAAAAAATGACGGTTCTTATAACTATATTGGCAGGGGGCTGAACTATGTCAGCACCGACCAGTATAAGGAGCAGCTCGGCCAGCATCTGCATGAAATCATTACCCAGTCAGACCGGCCCAGCATCGATTTGAGCCAGGTGGACAGCCAGTTTCCGTACCGCGAAAATTGCGATTACAATGATGCAGGTTTCACCTGCAAGGTGCCGCAGGGTTATTATTTCATGATGGGCGATAACCGCGACGACAGCACCGACAGCCGCTACTGGGGCTTTGTGACGGATCGTAACATTGTCGGGCGCGCCTACATGGTCTGGTGGAATTTCGATGATCTCAAACGTATCGGCCACATGATTAAATAAGGAAACACCATGCACAAGCAAAAGGGGGTAACGCTGATCGGAATGCTGTTTGTGGGCATCATGATCGTGTTCGCGGCGATCGTCGTCATGAAAATAGTGCCGGCTTACATCGAGTATTTTTCGATCAAAAAAGTATTCAGCGCCATGGCCGCCGACCCGGCGATGAAAGATGCCACGAATGACGATGTACGCTTGTCCTATGCGCGCCGCTCCGGCATTGACAATATTACTGCGGTTAAACCGGAGGATCTGGACATCTCGCGCACCGGAGGCCAGCTGGTAGTCTCCGCCAAGTATCGGGTGGACAAACCATTGTTCGGCAATCTGGGGCTGTATATGGATTTTGCCGCCTCGACTGCGCCGGAGGCCGCGCAATAGCGCGAAGCACAGCATTTGACTGCGATTGAACAGGCGATAGGCTATACATTTCGCCAGTCGCATCATCTGCATCAGGCGTTGACGCATCGCAGTTTCGGCACGCCGCACAACGAGCGCCTGGAATTCCTCGGCGACAGCGTGCTTAACTGTGCCGTCGCGCACCTGCTGTATGCGCATTTTCCTGATTTGCCGGAAGGCGTGCTATCCCGTTTGCGCGCCAATCTGGTACGCCAGCAAAGCCTGTTTGAAATTGCCGTCACGCTGGGGTTGGGGACGCTGCTGAAGCTGGGCGACGGGGAAGTGAAAAGTGGTGGACGCAATCGGCCTTCCATTCTCGCTGATGGACTGGAATCGCTGTTCGGAGCGATTTTTCTCGATAGCGGTTTTGCCGAAGCGGAGCGTGTCATTCATGCGCTGTATGCCCCGCAACTGGCGGATATCGATCCCGAGTTGCCTGCCAAGGACGCCAAGACGCTACTCCAGGAAATCCTGCAAAGCCGCCGC
>JANMKH010000203.1:0-6345 GCA_031371965.1 Sulfuriferula sp. | reverse complement strand
GTCTTGCAGCAGCCTTCTTCCGATCCCTTGACCGGATACTTCGGACGACACATACATGCGATAGATGAGTCCCTTGTGTCTGAGCTTGACGCGCACCTCCCGGTCGAAACTGACCACACCAACCAATCGACCATCCACCTGAAAAACCCCCAGCGTAAAGGCATCCGCATTGTTTGGCGCAAAAGGCACCAGCGGTTCGCCCGCATCTTCGGGACTGATTCGGAATAACCCCGGGTGCTCGCGCAGACCATTCAGGATCAATTGTTGATACGGTATGCTGTCTGCCGGTGTGAGCGTCCGAATAATCTTTTGCATTAATTGATCCTGTATCTATGCGAGCAATCTTCGCTCGGGTTATGCATCGATTTCATCCTCGATCAATGCGATCAAATCAGTTACTCCAACATCGATGCCGGCCTGCGATAAAAGCGTGGTTGCCTGGCCCCGATGATGGGTTTGATGATTAAAAAAATGCAGGATAAGCTTTGAAAATTGCTTGCGTGCGGTGACGCCTTTCATGTTGGTATAGTGCAAAATGTGCGGCAAATCTTTCTCGGTTAAGGCAGCGGCCCATAGCTTGATCGTTTGATCCAGCATTTTGCGCCGGTTGAATAGTGCTCCGATATCCGTGAACAGCGGCTCATCCAGCGATGAGGGGGCAGGCAAGTGTCGAATTGGATCAAGAGCTGGAAAACCGGCTGGATGCGCTGTAAAACGCTTTAACCATAGGGTGTCGGCCACCACGACATGATTGAGTGTTCCGATCAAAGATCCGAAAAATGCTTTTCTATCAGCCGCAAGTTCTTGCGGCGATAGCTTCTCTGCTGCTTCATATAGCTTGTTATTCATCCATTGATTGTAGGAGGCCATCAAAACGATATGACTGCAAGTGGACATTTTGGCTTTTCCAGCGGGATTGGTAGGGAATGGTAATGGCTCTGTATTCTGTTTAAGCGGGTCGTCATGCAGCAGATATTCTGTGTGAGAGAAACGATTTTATCAATTGAGTCGGTTGATGTCTGAGTGATTGCTGCTGTAATGAGTGGGCAAACTGTAAATACAGGGAATGGAGAAGGTGCGATGCAATTGGTCATTGGCAATAAAAATCATTCTTCCTGGTCGCTGCGACCCTGGTTGTTGCTGCATCAGGCAGGGGTCCCGTTTGAGGAGATTCGTGTGCCGCTGTATCAAGCAGGAACCAAATCTCAACTTGCACGATATTCGACGTGGGCGCGTGTTCCAATTCTTATCGATGGTCCGGTAACGGTATGGGAATCACTGGCTATCTGCGAGTACCTCGCTGAACGTTATGCGGATAAGAATCTGTGGCCTACGGATATCCGGGCGCGCGCAATGGCACGCTCCGTCAGTGCCGAAATGCATGCCGGTTTCAGTACGCTGCGCCACGAGTTGTCTATGGATTGCCGCGCCTATCATCCTGGCTTTCCGGTAAGTGCTGGGGCACGCAATGACCTGGATCGTATTGAGACGCTCTGGAGCGAGTGCCGGACGCAATTTGCATGCGCCGGCCCGTTTCTTTTCGGCGCGTTCTCGGTGGCGGATGCTATGTATGCCCCGATTGCACTCAGGGTCCGAACTTATGATGTCAATATAAAGCCTGAATCAGCGGACTATGTGTCTGCGCTCCTTGCACTCCCTGCGATGCAGGCTTGGATAGATAGCGCTCGCGACGAGCCGGAGCGTCTGCCTCAGTTTGAGCGCTTGCCTGTGTAAGACTGCAAGCGCATATCCCCGGGTACAGACCGAAATTTCCTCATATTTTTTATTGGTTATACAGCTGATGATAGCCGGATAGTAGACACACAGAAGGCTGAATACCGGTTGCAGAGGTTGCGATGATCGAATGCATTTTTTGGTTTTCACCAAGGCAATGCGGAATCAATTGTGAGAATGGGCGGTTTGAGATGTGCATCTCATTTGAAGTCCCGCTACGTTGCGTAGCGGGGTATTTGGGTGCCGGTTAGAGCTGCTCAGGCGGTGCGGATGGATGAATGTAGGCCCAGCCTTGCGCTTCGCGTATGGTGATCTCGCCCATTCCGGAAGGGACGATGCTGATGAACGGGTAGAGGTCGTTACGATCGACGTGCAGTTCTTTTAGCGTATTGGCACATTGCGCCAGGATTACGCCTTCCGCTTGCAAATGCTTGAGCTTGTCCTCGAAGCCGTTGTTCTTGACATACACATCGAAGCCCTTGCTGTTGGCAATCAGTTCCACGTGCAGTTTTCCGGCAAGGCGTGGGTCGTGCAGGATGTTTTCGATATTATTCAGCGTTTTTTTGATGGCTGGCACGCCACCTGCATCGAGATGAAAGATCACATTGTATTGAGCCTTGTTGGGCATCGCGCCTTGATAATTCCCCGAGGTTCCGGCGGCTGCGCTGAGCGGCAGGCAAGCGGCCAATAATGCTGTGGCCGCAGTGAATCCAATTTTTTGTGTAGTCATGCTGAGCTTTTTCATGTCTGCCTCCAATATTTTAGGATTTAAGTTGGCGAGGCGGTGTGTTACTGGTCACCGGCCATACCGTGGCAAGCGGAAGAATCGCCCGCATGGCCCTAATAAGCCGGACGTGTGCACGCGCCTCTCCCCCGATGCGGGAGATAGTGTACAACCGAAATTGCAGGATGTCAGAGGAGGTCGGGCTCAAACGGTTCCGGCACGTGAATGCCGTGCCGGAATGGTTGGGGTAAGGCTGTTTATGCAGGCATGCTCAGCGGGTAGAAAATGGCCGCTTCAGAACTTGGCGCGAACGACGTTCCACAAGTGACCAAACCAGCCGGCTTTTTCCACCGAGGTCATTGCGACCAGGGGTGTTCGGGCCACTTCCTTACCGCCTTCACTCAATATCAGGGTGCCAACTTGCTGTCCGCGTTTTAGCGGCAGAGGCATTTGCGCAGGCAGATTCACACTGGACTTGAGTTGCGCATAGCGCCCGATGGGCATCGTTACCCAGACGTCGCTGGCGGTTCCGATGGATACCTGGGCGGGACTCGCCTGATTATTGCGCACTGTGCTGATGATTTGACCAGCGCTATACGCGCGCCGCGTTTCGAAGAAGTGATAGCCGAAATCCAGCAATGCCTCGGCGGCATGTGCGCTGCCCATGCGCGAGGAGGAACCGAGCACGACGGCAATCAGATGGCGCCCCTTGCGGACGGCCGTAGCGTCCAGGCAATAGCCGGCTTCGTCCGTATGGCCGGTTTTCATCCCGGTTACCGTGGGGTCACTGAATACCAGTGGATTCCAGTTGTTCTGGGTGACATGGTTATAGGTGAAAGTCTTTTCGCCGAAATAATGCAGGTACTGCGGATACTGGCGAATGATGGCTTCGGTCAGTATGCCGATGTCGCGCGCGCTCACCTTGTGGGTGGGTGTGGGCAGCCCGTCCACATTATCGAAATGAGTGTTGGTCATGCCCAATTGGCGCGCAGTGGCGTTCATCATCTGCACGAAACTGTCGGTATTGCCGGCGATGGTTTCAGCCAGTGCCACCGCCGCGTCATTACCGGAGACCACCACCATGCCCTGAATGACCTGCTCGACGGTTGCCGGCAGATTGGGCTGCAGGAACATGGTCGAACCGCCGGCTTTCCAGGCAGCCACGCTGACCGGGACGATCTGGTCGAGCTTAAGACTGCCGCGCGCAACTGCCTGGAACGTCAGATAGGTTGTCATCAGCTTGGTCAGGCTGGCAGGAGGCACCTTCTGGTCGGCTTCGCGTGCTGCCAGCACCTGGCCGGAGATCGGATCAATCAGCACGTAATTGCGGGCGTCCACGTTGGGTGCGTCAGGAATGGCTGGCAGCGAAACGGCGACAGCGCTGGCCTCGAACACGGCAGCCAGCAATAGCATGCCGAAGGCACGCGACGGGAAGGATAACGGCATGGACAACTCCTTAAGGGTGGTCAAGCCAGGGGCTCGGAGGGATAGTATTTTGATCGTATCAGGGATGGCACCGCGGTAAGATGCGGCGCGCATTGAGGAGTTCCCGAAGAATCATGGTGACGAGCTTTGTGCATTTGTTTCGTGCCCCTGCGGGCGTTTGCAAAGAGACGCATCAAACTGAGGCGTGTCCAGATTTTCAAAAAAAACGCTTGCTCATTGCTCAGTGCTTGGCCGTCCTGCGCAGGCGTGACATCAGGCGCCGCGCCAGTTCGCCAAACAGCTCGGTCTGGGTCGGATGCGGATGTATCGCCTGGGCGACCTGTTTCAGCGTCATGCCAGCGGACACCATCATCACTGCTTCGCCAATCAGGGTGTCGGTGTGTTCGGCCAGGAAATGCACGCCGATGATCTTCTGCGTGGTCTTGTCTGCCACCAGTTTGATCATGCCGTGGGTCTCGCCGCTGATCATTGCCTTGGCGTCGATGCTCATCGGCATCTTGGCTTCCACCGCGTCGATGCCTTTGGCCTTGGCTTGCGCCACGGACAGGCCGACGAAACCGGCCTGCGGGCGGCTGAAGGTGACGCCGCAATCCAGATCCTGGTTGTACACGTGATCTTCGCCCAGCAGGTTGCTGGCCGCCACGCGCCCCTGAGTGGCGGCGGTGTGGGCCAGCATATAGCCGCCCACCACGTCGCCGACCGCATAAATGTGCGGCACGCTGGTGCGGCCACGGGTATCGACCTTGATCGCCGCACCATCCAGCTGCACGCCTGCGGCTTCCAGGGTGAGCTTGCTGGTGTCGGGACGCTTGCCGGTAGCCATCAGCACATAATCGCAATCGAAGCTGGCGGTTTTGCCATCGGCGTCGGCGTAGTCGAGTTTCATTTTACCGGGCGTGCCGGCAATGCTGCCGATTTTGGCGCTGGTGACAACGCTGAATTCCTGCTTGAGGAGCTCGGTGAGCTGCTTGGCGATTTCTTCTTCCACCTCGGCAAGAATGCGATCCTTGGCTTCCAGCATCAGAATCTCGGTGCCGAAATCGCGGAAAATCTGCGCCATTTCCACGCCGATTACACCACCGCCGACAATGGCCAGTTTTTTCGGTGGGGAGGGCAGGTTCCAGATGGTGTCGGAAGTAATCACACCGCCGCCGGTCAGGCCTTCCAGTGCGCCCGGGATGGGTGGCACGAACGGCGGCGCGCCCGGCGCAATCACTGCAGCACCGAAGCGCAGGGTGTAGGCTTCGCCTCCGGCTGGCTGGACCTTGATGGTGTGGTTGTCGACAAAGGAGGCAAAGCCTTCGCGTACGTCAATTTTTACGCCCTTGTCGGTTTTCAGCGCCAGCTCTCCGCGAGTCTGCAAAATAGCTTTGCGGCGTGTTTCCAGCGTTGCCCAGTCGAGCTTGGGCGTATTGGTACCGGTGATACCTTTTTCTGCGTCGTGGGCGCGATCGCGCATCAGGTCGGCATTGTGACGCCAGGCCTTGGACGGAATGCAGCCGCGCCACAGGCATTCGCCGCCAGGCAGCGGGGCGTTGTTGATCATCGCCGCCTTGACGCCATGCTCGACCAGGTCGCGTGCGCAGTCTTCGCCGCCGGGACCGCCGCCGATGACGATGACCGGAAAGTCCCAGTCGCCTTCGGGAATCGGGTTGGTGGCGGTTGCTTCCAGCCAGCTTTCCGGGTTTTCGATAATTTTCTTCAAATCAGCCAGATAGGCGGCGACGTGCGCGCCGTTTACCACGCGATGATCGCCGGTGATGTTCACCGGCATGCCGTCCGGCCCGGTAGCGGCGATGGCCATGATGGCGGCGATGCCGGGCGTGGGGATGGCGGTGAAGTGGGTGACGCCGAACATGCCCATGTTGGAGATGGTGAAGGTCGGGCTGGCGTATTCGTTGGGCGACAGCTTGCGGGCGCGGGCGCGCGGCATCAGGTCGCTCCACTCGGCCTGCAATTGCTCCAGGGATTTCTGTTCGATGTTGTGCAGGATCGGCACTACCAGCCCGCCACCGTCGGCAGCGACGGCGACGCCGAAATCGTGGTTGCTGCGCTCGACGATTTTGTCCACCGGCTGATAGCAATTGTTCAGCATTGGGTGCTTGAGCATTGCCACGGAACAGGCTTTGGCGATGGCTACCGTCACCGAAACCTTGCGCGCCTTGGCGGCAGCGATGAGTTTCTCGGGTTTGATGTTGAAGGTGACAACGAAGGTGGGCAAGGTCAACGCCGCCGTCATCGCGTGCGACACGGCTTTTTCCATCGAGGACATGGGGCGGCCAGTGCCGGGCACTTCGACCTGCGGCAGGGAGTGGGCGACTTGCGCCATGCTCGGGCGTGCACGCGCCACGTCCTGGGCGACAATCACGCCGGCTGGGCCAGAACCGGCCAGCTGACCCAAGTCAACGCCCATTTCGCCAGCCATCTTGCGTGCGTAGGGG
>JANMKH010000120.1:0-1826 GCA_031371965.1 Sulfuriferula sp. | reverse complement strand
CTGGAACAGGTCAACTTCCAGCGCGCGCTGGAAGGCGAGCTCGCGCGTTCGATCGAATCAATCTCGGCGGTACTGTCGGCACGCGTGCTGCTCGCTCTGCCGAAATCGTCGGTATTCGTGCGCGAACAACAGAAACCCACTGCATCGGTGTTGCTCAATCTGCAACCTGGCCGGGTACTGGATCAACAGCAAGTCAGCGCGATCGTGCACCTGGTTGCCAGCAGCGTGCCGGAACTGCCGACTAAGAACGTGACCATTGTTGACCAGAACGGCAACCTGCTCTCCGATACCAGTGCGAGCGTCGGCGCCAACGGCCTCGACCCCAGCCAGCTCAAATATATCCATGACCTCCAGCGCAGCATCGTCAAACGCGTTGAATCCATCATTACACCGATTGTGGGTGCCAGCAATGTGCACGCCGAAGCCACTGCCGATGTGGATTTTTCTCATAGCGAGCAGGCTGCTGAAACCTACAAGCCCAATCAGACACCCGACGCGGCGTCGATACGCAGCCAGCAGACCAGTGAAACGCTGAATGGTGGAAGCGCCAATGCAACGGGTGTGCCGGGCGCGCTGTCCAACCAACCCCCGGCCCCCGCAACAGCGCCTCTTACTGCGCCTGCTGCAAACAATTCAACCCCTGGAGCTGCCCCCACTACACCCGCCACCAACACTCAAAAAGAGTCTACGGTTAATTACGAACTCGACAAAACCGTCCGTTACGTACAGCAGCCTATGGGTGGCCTGAAGCGCCTGTCAGTGGCGGTCGTCGTCAACTACAGGAACACTGTCGACAAATCCGGCAAGGTTATCAGCCGGCCACTCTCGGCTGCTGAAAAAACCCAGATTACCGACCTGGTAAAAGAGGCGATGGGCTACAACCAGCAACGCGGAGATACGCTGAATGTGGTCAACAGTCCATTTGCCGGGGCTGAAAAAGAAGTCATTCCCGAAGTGCCGCTGTGGAAGCAGCCAGAAAATATTCAGCTCGCCAAGGATATCGGTAAATACCTGATCGCCATCGCGGTACTGCTTTACCTGTTTTTCCGTGTGCTCAAACCGATGTTGCGCAAAGTAACCGAAGGCGCGGGCGCTCATGCCGCACTACCCGCTCCCGGCGATGATGTGGTGCATCTATCCCACATGTCTGCCAGCGGTGAACTCACTGATATGTCAGCGCATGGTGCTCTCGGCTACCAGCAGAATCTGGAAATAGCCAAGAACCTGGCTAAACAGGATCCGAAAATCGTAGCGAACGTGGTCAAGACCTGGGTGAATGGCAATGAGCAATGATGTCGGTATAGAAAATGGGGCGATCCTGATGCTGGCACTGGGCCAGGATGAAGCTGCGGAAGTGATGAAATACCTCGGCCCGCGTGAAGTGCAGAAACTTGGGCAGGCCATGTCCATGATGAAGACCATCGGCCACGAACGGGTCGCCTCGGTGCTCGGTGAGTTTTGCCAGGAAGCCGGGCGCAGCTCTTCGCTGGGCATCGACTCGGACGACTATATCCGCAGCGTACTGACCAAAGCCCTGGGCGATGATAAAGCCGCTTCACTGCTTAACCGCATCCTCGGCTCCAGGGATGCCAGCGGCATCGAGAGCCTGAAGTGGATGGACGCTCAATCGGTGGCGGAGCTCATCCACAACGAGCATCCGCAGATCATCGCCACGATCCTGGTTCATCTGGAGCGGGATCAGTCTTCTGAAATACTCAAGAATTTCACCGAGCGATTGCGCAATGATGTGATGCTGCGTATTGCAACCCTGGACGGCGTACAACCGACGGCACTGCGCGAGCTGAACGACGTGCTCACCAAACTGC
>JANMKH010000081.1:0-2855 GCA_031371965.1 Sulfuriferula sp. | reverse complement strand
GCCCCAGACTGGCGAGCAGAGTCGGCGCTACCTGAGTGGTGGAGACGGGGGCCTGAATCACGACGCCAGTGTGCTGCAAATGGGGGTTGGAGATCAGCAATGCGACATTCGTATCGTCCGTGACAAAGCCGCCGTGCTCGGCTTTTTTCTTGTCTCCGGTCTTGGCGTAAATGACGCCGCGCTGCGGAATGATGATCAGGTCTGGGGTTCGTGAATCACGCTCAGGTGACGGAAAGCGCAGCGCCAGGGTGGCGCCGTAAAGGACGCGCCTGATTCCAAGTGGCTTGCGGTTATGCTCCAGAGCTTGGGCGACGAGCGCCGTTTTGCGGGTGTCTTTAAGCCAAATCAGTGCGCCCTGGTCAGGCGTGATCTGCGCTACAGTGCCGGGTACGGCGTGCTCGATGGTTTGGGCAATCTCTTTCTTGTCGACATGGCGTATCGCTTTGGGATCAATGGGGCCATTGCCGTGTTTGGCTGTCACGATGAACAGGGTCGCATCCAGCAGATTTTTCTCGCGCAGGGCAGCAACGATTTCGCCGATCAGCATGTCGCTGTGAACCAGAGCGGCCTCCAGTTGCGGGGTGGGGTGCCCTTGAGCATCCTTATAACCAGCCAGTTTCTGTCCCACATTGACCGCCTGCAGGTTGAGGCCGAAAAGCGTCGGTACCGGTGCCGGTGTTTTGCCGTCGTGCCGGAAGCCGTCGATCTCATTGATGAGCGCGCTGACTTTGGCCTGGTCATAGCGCGCCGTCCGGTTGATCGATGCGGTGATCTTGTCGCCGTGCTTGTCTTCCAGCCCTTCGAAATTCGACCCGATTTCCGGGGTATACAAATCTTCCACGCCTTGTCCGCTCGGGCCGTTGAGGATTTCATAGACCGGATGCTTGTCGATCCACGCGGTGTGGCCGCCCGCCTGGCGGATGATTTCGAACACGGTATTCACACGCAAATACGAGTGCGGATAAACGGGTTTGCAGCCATTCGGATCCAGTGGCAGCAGGCTGGGTTTCAGCACCGGCTTACCCACGTCCGCACCAGGCCCGTCCATGGATTCATCGTAAACGACGGGGGTGCCAAGCTGATGGCAATTGCTGCCGGGAGGGGAGAGTCGGCGATCATAAGTCTCGTCGTAATACACGCCGGTGACTGCGGGTGTGCCGCCGGTAGTCAACGCCAGCAGCCCCGGAAAAGAATCGGCAGGGCTGACGGTGCGAGCCTGAGTGTATTCAATCCCGGTTTGAGCAAGCTGAGCCATTGCCGAGTGGGGGTGGCTGGCAGAAAAATTCTGTAGATCAAGCGCGTGCAAGCCATCCACACTAATCATCAACACATGCTGGATAGGGGTGGGTTGGTTTGCCTGGACCGGGGCGATGGAGAGGGTAGTCAGAACAGCGGCAGCGAGCACGCTCAAAGAAGTCGGGTTCATTGTGGTTTCCAGAATTTGTTAAGAAGAGATTCAGTTCGCAGACGGACCAGTCAGGTAGAAGCGTACCCACACTTCGAAAGGCATGGATTTCCCAGCCAGGTTTTTTGGCGGCGGTGGATAGGCGGCGGCAGAAACGGCTTGCAATGCTGCACTGTCGAGCATGCCGTAGCCACTGGAGACGGCGATTTTTACGGCACTCACCCGGCCGTCCGTATAGTCGAAAGATACCTGCGCGCGCCCCGAGATGTGGGCGAGCTTGGCGGCATACGGATAACGCATCGCCGACTGAACGGCGCTGCGCACCTGATCCTCGAAGCGCGCCTGGATGTTAGGGTCAACACTGGGCGGACCGGGTTTTTCAACCGGCCGAACCGGTGCTGCCTGCGGCGGAGCCGGTACTGTGTCAGGTGCTGCAGGCGCCATTGCCAGCGGTTCCGGCACCGGTTCCGGCGCCTCGGTTTTGTGCACCGGCGGGCTGGGGTGATGGGCAGCATGGTGAACCGGCGTCGGTAGCGGACGTGGCGCCGGTTTGACCGGGATCTTGCGCGGCGGTGTCGGTACCGGCTTGGGCGGTGCAGCAGGGATGACGGGAAAGCTGAGCATCACCGGCTGTTGCTTGGGCGGCGTCGTCTTTTTGGTATCGGACAGTCCGATGACCAGTGCTGCCAACAACAAGGCCTCGAGAACAAGCGCGGCTGCGGCAGCGTAAGGCAGGGAAAGCCGGCCGCTGACCCCCGGCATCGAAGATTCCAGAGTGGTCATTTTATGGCTGCTGTCTGGCGGCCAGGCCGATTTGCGTCACGCCTGCTGTCCGGCACGCGTCCATCACATCCATCAAGTGCTGTAGCGATGTCTGCTTCGATCCCGCGATGGTGACGATGGTGCGTGCTGGATCTCCCTGGTGCAGGGATGCGGTCAATTGCGCCGGCGTCAGCACATGTCCCTCCACCGAAATGACCCCGGCAGCGTCGACCGTGACCAGCACTTTTGGCTGCGGCAAGGCGGCGGCTGTCGAACTGCTCGCCAGGTTGGACGCGAGGCCGGTGGAGGGGATCATATGCAGGGTGATCATGATGAAAAAAATCAACAGAAAAAACATGATGTCGATCATCGGGATGATCTCGATGCGGGCTTTGCGCGGCTCGAAGTAACGCATCTCAGGCCTCGCCGATACGAACTGCGCGCGGCCCGGTTTCATGGACTCTGCCATGGTTATCGGGTTGCGCGTGATAGTGAGGGTACATGCGGTTGAGCAACATCACCTTCAGGGTTTCCAGCTGGTGCATGATGACGCGGACCCGGTTATTCAGGTCGTTGAAAAACATCAGCCCAAGAATCGCGATGAACAGTCCGGAGGCGGTTGCCAGCAAGGCCTCTGCCACACCGCCCGTCACCTTGATAGGCGCGCTGCCCGGGTCGGACAGCACCT
>JANMKH010000055.1:0-5181 GCA_031371965.1 Sulfuriferula sp. | reverse complement strand
TGGTGCTGTTGGCATAACCACCACCCAAACCAATACGGGTCTGGTAGTTCAGGGGCTTGTCATAGGCAAGCACCAGACCCAAGGCTTTGGTATCGAATCCGTTAATATTATTGACCTCGCCTTGGCGGCCTAAACTACCATAGCCCTTCGCCCACCAGTTGCTGCTTTGCTCGTCACCCTTACATCCGTGCGTTGTTTTCGGCGCACTTGATTTATTGGGCTCACAGGTGGTGTCGCAGCACGCGTTTTGGACCTCGTCCATGCCCGCCCCCAGCATGTCTTCAAACAGTCGCGTGGCCTGCCCTGCTACCCACGGCGCCGCCAGATTCGCGCTGCTCGGGGCCAGTTGCGCCAGCGCATTATTGATGGACGCTGTATCGGGTAGCACTGCAATTGCGTCCTGGATGGTCCGCAAATCGGAACCAACTGGTGCATTTACATCCAATATTGGCGCAACTGCTAAAGCGCCTGGCGCGGTGACAAGCGTCGCCAAAGGCGCTACGCCAGCCAAGCGTATGTCAACGTTGCCAAGGGTCGTCGGCAGGCCGGCAAACGTGTAACGCGGATTGTTGTTGATAACGGATACCGGGGCGGCATTGGTGCCAGACGGTGCGGAAACAATCCTGTAAGTGGTTCCGTTTGTCAGTGCGCCTGTGACGGTCGGGATCACTGTAATTCCACCGGCATTGATGGCCGAATTGCCGTTCACAACAATGTTGCCGAACACAGCATTGCTTGCAAACGTGGTCGCAATCGTCCCAGCGGCGTTAGTGGTTAACGCCCCTGTGATGGTCAAGGTATTTGCGCCGAGGCTGAATCCTTGAGCTTGCACGGCACCGGTAACCGAGGCGTTACCGCCCGATACGTTGATTTGTTTCAGCCCGCTTGCGCCACCGATAGCACCAATCACGCTGCTGCCGCCATTGAGCGTCAAAGTACCCGTATTCGCGGTATTGGTCGTGATGGCGCTATTGAATAGCTGACCCGCACCGACATTAATAAAACCATCACCGGCAAAAATGGTGCTAGCCGCGACAATGCCTGGATTGACGCTGCCATTGAAATTGACGGTGCCGGTCCCGCTGACGTTGAAGGTGGTGGTAAAAACATTCCCGTTAAAGTTCACCGTTGTCGCATTTGCGCCCGCCGTGATGGCGTTGAAACGTTTCAAACTAGTACCAGTGAACCCCGTGACCGTCGAGTTGCCCAAGAACAGGATGCTGGCTAAATTGTTACCGTCGTTCGTAATGCCGCCACCGACATCGTTAAGCGCATTAATGTTGATATTCGGGTTGATGGTCAACAGTGCAGCACCCGTCGTATCAATACCAGTTGCCTGCCCCACGCTATCGCCTGGATTGGCACCGAAGAGATAAGGTAGGGCCACTGTTTGGCGGGCCGAACTGACCGGCGCCCAAGCGGCGAGGGCAGCCGCAATGGCTGCAGAAATTAAAGTGGTTTTCATAAAAATTCCCGGGAAGTAAATCTAGACGTATTACGTTAAGCTTCAAAACGGCTTTCCAGTCCTTGGACGCGAAGAGAATCGCTGGAAGCTACCGATACAAATGCCATTTCATCATTGGAGTTGCCTGCAAAAATGAATAGCTAATAATTTAGGATAGGCATCGATTTGGATTGGCCCTTTCCATTTTATTCGCGTGACTATACCCGAGTTGGGTAAATGGCTCCGTGCGCTAGGACACATAGCGCATAGAAATGAAGTTCCTCCGATACACAGGGGATCGCCTTGAGGCCTTCGATGAAATTTTCTATTCGGTCATCGCGGTACCGCCATCACGGCTTTACAACGAGCCGCTCGGAGAGCCGGGGTCAGGTCTTGCATTAACACATCCCCCTCTGCCATACTCCTCCCATGGCACGTCCTCTACGACTCGAACTGGCAGGCGCTCTTTACCACGTGACCTCGCGCGGCGACGGCCGGGAAGATATTTACTTGTCGGACGCTGACCGGGAAGCCTGGCTGGACATATTGGGGCAAGTCTGCATGCGCTTCAACTGGGTGTGCCACGCCTGGTGTCAGATGAGCAATCACTACCACCTGCTGATTGAAACGCCGCAAGCCAATCTGGCACAGGGGATGCGCCAGCTCAACGGCGTGTATACGCAGCGTTTCAACCGCCTGCATGGACGGGTGGGGCATGTGTTTCAAGGCCGGTACAAAGCCATCCTGGTGGAACGCGACAGCTACCTGCTGGAACTGGCACGCTACGTCGTCCTCAATCCGCTGCGCGCCGGGATGGTGAAGCGTCTGGAGGCATGGCCGTGGAGCAGCTACCTCGCCACCTGCGCTCAGGCGCCTGCGTCGGAGTGGTTGCAAACCGATAGTATCCTGGCGCAATTCGGGCGGCAGCGCACCCGCGCGATCCGGAAATACGTGGCGTTTGTTCATGAAGGTGCGCGCTTGCCGAGTGTGTGGTCACAGTTGCAGGGTCAGATTTATCTGGGCTCGGACGCCTTCGTGGAAAAGATGCAGATGCAAATTGAAAAGAAACCGGCGCTGGATGAAATACCGTGTGCGCAGCGGCGCGGGCTGACCCAACCACTGGTGGATTTCGAGCAGCGCTACGACCGCAACGAGGCAATGGCGCGCGCGTACCGGTCAGGTCAGCACACGATGGCCGCGATCGCCCGGCACTTCGGCGTTCACTACTCGACAGTGAGCAGAATGGTCAGAGCGCATGAAGATTCAGGAAAGCGTTGATGTTTTGATCCAGGTGTTTTGTGAAGAACATGCAAACCCCGTATGGACTGAATAGGTAGATCACCTGTCTCCGGGTGCCTGATTCCAATTCGCAATAAAAACGATAACCGCGTTGGCTTCGTCTTCGTCGCCTCCTCCTCGCCGCCTTGCTCTCCTTTCTATTGCGAATTGGCATAAGTGCGATAACGCACAGAACATCGGTCTTCATTCAAGCTAAATTGCAAAAGCTGCTATGCATGCTATGAATATCATAAGTAACGGCTCGCGATCTGTATGACACTTTATGACTTGAGGAGAACACTATGTCCCGCATTACTCGCACCCTGGTCGCGCTATCTTGCACAGTCGTTGCAAGTCACGCGCTTGCCGCCGAACTGGATACGCGTTTGTATCTGACCCCGTCGGTCAATTACACCGTTACCGATAGTGACTGGTACCACAAGCAAGGGATCGACAATGATTTCGGTTTTGGTCTTGGAGTTGGTAAAGCAATCAGCCAGAACTGGAATCTGGAACTGAACAGCAACTACGCCGAATACAATATCAAGAATGGGACTGGCACTCTCAAGAACACCGGATTGGGCCTGGATGCGCTGTACATCTTTAACCGTAACGCCAGCTTCTCCCCATATGCGCTGGTCGGGGTAGGCGGTGTCCAGACGCGCGCGCCGGGCATTTCCGAAACCAACTGGGCAGCTAACGCTGGCCTGGGTGCCATGAAGTGGATCAAGGACATTGCCGTGCGCGGCGATGTGCGTTACCGCTACATTCATGACATGGGCGGTGTGAATCCGGGCGACTGGATTGCTACTGTCGGACTGATGATCCCGCTGGGTTCGAAACCGACACCGCCGGCACCGCGGGCAGAGCCGGCCCCCGAGCCTATGCCGGCACCCGCTCCTGAGCCAACTCCGGCACCTGCACCCGCTCCGGTAGAGCAGCCGGCCATGGAGCGTCCAGCACCGCAGAGCAAGATCATCCTGGAAGGCACCAACTTCGATTTCGACAAGGCTACTCTGCGTCCCAGCGGCAAGGCCAAGCTGGATAAAGATGCCGAGATGTTGAAAACCTATGCGGATATCAATGTGGAAATCGCCGGGTATACCGACAGCATCGGCACAGCGAAATACAATATGGGTCTATCCAAGCGTCGTGCCGCGACGGTTAAAAAATATCTGGAAAGCAAGGGTATTGCCGCCAGCCGTATGACCACCAAAGGTTTCGGTGAAACCAAGCCGATAGCCAGCAACAAGACGGCTGCGGGTCGTGCAGAAAACCGCCGCGTGGAAATCCTGATCCTGAACTAATCCGTTGCAGGGCATTTGAAGCCGGGTGGCGCAAGCTGCCCGGCTTTTTTTATTGTCTGGCGCAAGGGAGTACAAGATTTCCAGATCACAGCGTTGCCGCCCTGCGCCCCCACAGCCAGACATATTGCGCACCGGAAGTCAGCGCGGTGAACAGCACCAGATAAAACAACGGTAATAACCAAGGAGCCAATGGCAGGATGGCAGCGGCATCGGCGATGACCAGCCCGGCCAGTGCGAATTCCAGCAGGGTATGCAGTTTACCCAGCCAGGTGGGCGCGACTTCCAGATGTCCGGCGCGGCGCCGGTAGGCCAGCGCGCCGCCGATGATCACCGCATCGCGCAATACAATGGCCCCCAGCAGCCAGCCCGGCAACAGCGCCAGCCACACCAGAACCGCCAGCGTGGAGAGCAGCATGAGCTTGTCGGCGATGGGGTCGAGGGTGGCACCCAACTCGGTGTGCTGGTCGAGGATGCGTGCGAGAAAGCCGTCCAGCGCATCGCTCAGCGCCGCTACGATGAACACCCACAATGCCCAGTCGTAATAGCCCACGGTCAGCAGCCATACCACTACCGGCACCAGAACCAGGCGCAGCAGGGTGACGCTATTGGGAATATTCAGTTGCCGGGCAATCGGATGCATTGAACCTCCTCAGTGCAATACATTCTCCCACAGTTTTTGCAGGCGCTTAACCGATACCGGTTGCGGGGTTTTCAGCTCCTGCGCAAATAAGGAGATGCGCAGTTCCTCCAGCTGCCAGCGGAATTCGTCCAGTGCGGGGTCGTCGATAGCGGACTTGCGGTGCTTGTCGAGGCGCGCGCGCTGTTGCGCGGTGAGTGCAATGAGTGCAGTGGTGTGGTGCTGGTCCTGCTCCAGCCGCGCGGGCAGCTTGGACAGGCGCACATTGATGCCTTTGAGATAACGCGGCAGATGCTGCAGGCGCGTCCAGGGTGTAGCGCTGATAAAGCCCGCATAGACCAGATGCGACAATTGATCCTGCAGGTCTTTCACGACATGCGGCCACGGTGCCTTGAGCTTACCCTGAATCTGGGTGTATTCGTCCAGCACCTGCCCCACCGTGCGGGAGAGTGCGTCCGCCACCGCCTTGAGGCGCGCCCACGCTTTGGACAATTGAGCCTCGAACTGCTGTGGCG
>JANMKH010000021.1:0-8575 GCA_031371965.1 Sulfuriferula sp. | reverse complement strand
TGCCGCCCGGCAGCTGGACTACGCGGTCGCACACGGCGTGAACTTTATCGACGTGGCAGAGATGTACCCGGTGCCGCCGCGTGCCGAAACCCAAGGCCGCACCGAGGACTATGTCGGGCGCTGGCTCAGCAAACAGTCTCGCGACAAGCTCATTATCGCGACCAAAATTACCGGTCCCGGACGCGGCTTCGAATGGATACGCGGCGGACCGCGCATTACCCCGAAACAGATCAAGACCGCGATTGATACGAGCCTGACTCGTCTGAAAACCGATTACATTGATCTGTACCAAATTCATTGGCCGGACCGCAATGTGCCCACGTTCGGCCAGAGTGAATACGATCCCGGAGCCGAGCGCGAGACCACCCCGATTGTCGAGCAACTCGGCGCGTTCGCAGACTTGATCCAGGCCGGCAAGATCCGCCACGTCGGCCTGAGCAACGAGACGCCGTGGGGCGTGTGCCAGTTCACCCGCGCAGCCGAAGAGTCGCGACTGCCACGCGTGGTGTCGATCCAGAACGCCTACAACCTGCTCAATCGGACCTTCGAATTCGGTCTTGCGGAAACCTGCCATCGCGAACAGTTAGGATTGCTGGCGTATAGCCCGCTTGGCTTCGGCACGCTGACCGGAAACTATATAGGCGGAGCAGACGCGGGGCGCATGACCAGGTTCTCCGGCTTCGGGCAGCGCTACAATAAACCCATGGTGCCGGAAGCGGTGGCGGCCTATGTCGAACTGGCCAAGCAAGTGCACATGCACCCGACCACCCTGGCACTGGCTTTCGTGCGCAGCCGCTGGTTTGTAACTAGTGTAGTGTTGCATTCTTGAATGAACTTTAATGAATGCTTGTGTCTCCAATGCTCTCCTACGAGGCAGAACTGGAGAATACGAGTGCGAGTTGCCCCCGAGATTATCCTGACGAGCGAGGAACGAGCCGAGTTGACGAAGCTCGTTCGTTCCAAGCGTACCAGCGTGAGGCTGGTCGAGCGTGCACGCATCATGCTTCTGGCGGCGGGTGGGATGCAGAGCAAAGACATTGCTGCGCAGTTGGGCATCGGCCGCGTGCAAGTCTCGCGCTGGCGCGAACGCTACGCCGAGTCCAGGCTGGCAGGTATCGAACACGATCTGCCGCGTGGGGCGCCACCAGTGAAGGTGGACGTGGCGCGCCTAGTGGAGCTGACCACGCAGAGCAAACCCGAAGCGGCCACGCACTGGAGCACCCGCACCATGGCCACCGAGCTGGGCGTGAGTGCGGCCAGCGTCTCACGCCACTGGCGCAAGAATGGCCTGAAGCCCCATCTGGTGCGCGGCTTCAAGGTCTCGCGCGACCCGAAGTTCGTGGAGAAGCTCGAAGACATCGTCGGCCTGTACATGTCGCCGCCTGAGCACACGCTGGTGCTGTGCGTGGATGAGAAGAGCCAGGTGCAAGCGCTGGACCGCACGCAACCCGGGCTGCCGTTGAAGAAGGGCCGTGCAGCAACGATGACGCACGACTACAAGCGCAACGGCACGACCACGTTGTTCGCCGCGCTCAACGTCCTGGACGGGCAAGTCATCGGCCAGTGCCAGCAGCGACACACCCACGCCGAGTGGCTGAAGTTCCTGAAAAAGATCGACCGCCAGACACCCAAGGACAAGGCGCTGCACCTGATCGCCGACAACTACGCCACGCACAAGCATCCGGTTGTGCAGGATTGGCTGACCAAGCATCCGCGCTTCCACATGCACTTCACGCCTACCTCGGCGTCGTGGCTGAACATGGTCGAGCGCTTCTTCCGCGACATCACCACCGAGCGGCTGCGCCGTGGGGTGTTCACCAGCGTGCCCGAGTTAGTCCAGGCCATCGACGCGTATATCACTCATCACAACACCAAACCCAAGCCGTTCATCTGGACCAAGAGTGCTCGCGACATCTTGCAGAAAGTTATCCGCGCGAATAGCCACTTAAGTTCCAAACAGAATGCAACACTACACTAGGATCAGCTCGTCGTTAGCCTGGCGGATGGTGGTGTAGTAGGCATTCATCGTCGCGACCTTGGTTTGCGGCGTGTCGAAGGTGCGCTGTGCGGTAAGCGTTGGGACCGGTAATTCGATCGCCATCAGGTCCGGGGTGACGACGTCACGGTCGAGCTGGTTGAGGTCGTAGGCGAAGTCGTCGCCGAGTTCTTCCCAGCAGGTTTTGCGGACCTTGCGTTCTTGTTTTTCCACCCGGTGGAAGAATCCGAAGATCTGCTTGCTACACACGGTGTGTATGCTGGCCGCAGCAGCATCGCAGACATGCCAGCCTGCCGCGTGCAGCAACTGGTCTATTTTTTCCCTGGCTTGTTGTTCGGGCTGCGGCATTTGTAGGGTTGGTGTTGTTATTTTGCAATCATCGCACAATCGGCAAGCCCCGGCATTATGTCGTCACCCCCTGCGCCTGCTGATCTGCATGATAACTGCTGCGTACCATCGGTCCGCAGGCGGCGTGTTTGAAGCCCATCCCGGCAGCGGCGGCTTCGAACACGGCGAACTGCTCCGGGGTGACGTAGCGGGTGAGCGGGATGTGGTGGACGGAGGGTTGCAGGTACTGGCCGATGGTGAGCATGTCAACGTGGTGGGCGCGTAAATCGCGCATGACGTCGAGTACTTCGGCGTCGGTTTCGCCGAGGCCGACCATGATGCCGGATTTGGTGGGGATGCCGGGGTGCTGCGCCTTGAAGTCGCGCAGCAGCAACAGGGAATGGGCATAGTCGGAACCGGGGCGGGCGGCCTTATACAGGCGCGGCACCGTTTCCAGGTTGTGGTTCATCACGTCGGGCGGGGCGCTGCCCAGAATATCCAGCGCAATATCCAGCCGCCCGCGAAAATCCGGGGTGAGAATTTCGATACGAGTGTTCGGTGCGGCCATGCGCACGGCGCGGATGCACTCGGCAAAATGTCCGGCGCCGCCGTCTCTTAAATCATCGCGGTCGACGCTGGTGATGACCACGTATTTGAGTTTCATCGCGGCGATGGTGTGGGCGAGGTGCGCGGGTTCTTCGCTGTCGGGCGCCAGCGGTTTGCCGTGGCCGACGTCGCAGAACGGGCAGCGCCGGGTGCACAGGTCGCCCAGGATCATGAAGGTGGCGGTGCCGTGGCGGAAGCATTCACCGATGTTGGGGCAGGAGGCCTCCTCGCACACGGTGTGCAGCTTTTGCTCGCGCAGGATGGCTTTGAGCTCTGCCACCTCGGGTGAATTGGGCGATTTGGCGCGGATCCAGGACGGCATTTTGAGGCGTTCCTGCGGCACGATCTTGATCGGGATGCGCGCGGTTTTGGCTTCGCCTTTGTGCAGTTTGATGTCGGCCATGTTCAGGTTCCTTTGCTGTGCTTCACAGCGTGAGATGTCGGGTCAGGTGTGCGGCCAGCGTTTCAGCCAGCTCGGACGGGGTCGCGGCGATGCCCACATCGCGGGTTTGTGTCACCGCCATGCCGGGGTAGCCGCACGGGTTGATCTGGCTGAACGGGGTTAAATCCATGTCTGCATTCAACGCCACGCCGTGGTAACTGCAGCCATGTTTGATGCGCAGCCCGAGCGCGGCGATTTTGGCGCCATGCACGTAGACGCCGGGGGCGTCGGCTTGACGTTCAGCATTGATGCTGTGTTCAGCCAGCAGGTCGATCACCGCCTGCTCCATGCGGCTGACCAGCTCGCGCACGCTCAACCCGCGCCGTTTCAAATCCACCAGCAAATACGCCACCAGCTGGCCGGGCCCATGGTAGGTTATCTGGCCGCCGCGGTCGATTTTGACCAGCGGAATATCAGTATCATGCAGCAGATGTTCCGGCTTGCCGGCCTGCCCCAGGGTATACACAGGCGGGTGTTGCAGCAGCCAGATTTCATCAGCCGTCGCGACATCGCGCTGTGCGGTGAAATCCTGCATGGCGTGCCAGGTGGGCGTGTAGTCCACCTGACCAAGATGGCGAATCAGCACGTCTGCCAAAGTTACAGCACCAGCTTGACCATCGCATGGCCGCTCAGCGCACGGTACAGGTTATCCAGTTGTTCGCGCGAGGTGGCGCGCACGGTGCAGGTCACGCTAAGGTAATTGCCGCCGCTGCTGGGGCGCATTTCCATCGTGGCGGCGTCGAAATCCGGCGCGTGCTGCAGCACCACTTCGAGGATGGTCTGGGCAAACTCAGGATGCGCCGCACCCATGATCTTGATGGGGAAATCGCTCGGGTATTCAATCAGGCTGTCTTCACTCATCAGACCTCCACCTCACTTGAAAATCAGGCGCAGACTGTCCCAGGCACGCCCGAACATATTGGCAACGCCGACGCTTTCCAGCGCCAGCAACGGATATTGCGCCAGCGGTTTGTTATTCAGCGTCAGGGTGACGGTACCCACCTGCTGGCCGGCTACCAGCGGCGCCAACAGCGGCTGACGCGTGGTCAGACTGGCTTTGATGTCTTTGGCCTGACCGCGCGGCAGACTGAGGTAGATATCGCGTCTGAAACCGGCTTTGATGGTGTTGGATGCACCTTTCCAGACTTTCAGATTGACCACGGTCTGATTTTTGGCGTACAGCCTTACGCTATCGAAAAACTGGAAGCCGTAATTGAGCAGACGCTGGCTTTCCATCGCACGCACCGCATCGGAATTGGTACCGAGCACCACCGACAGCAGACGACGAGTGCCGCGATGCGATGAGGCAATCAGGCAGTAACCGGCGCCTTGGGTGTGGCCCGTTTTCATGCCGTCCACGGTGGGATCGGTCCACAGCAGGCGGTTGCGATTGGCCTGGGTGATGCCGTTGTAGGTGTATTCCTTGATCGAGTAGAGCACATAGTAATCGGGAAAATCGCGCACGATGGCGGCGGCCAAACGTGCCAGATCGCGCGCCGTGGTGTAGTGCTGCGGATCCGGCAGGCCGGTGGCATTGACGAAGTGAGTGTTGCTCATGCCCAGACGCTGGGCCTCTTTGTTCATCATCGCGACAAACCCGGTCTCGCTACCGCCGACGACTTCGGCCAGGGCCATCGTGGCATCGTTACCGGATTGCACGATCATGCCGCGCAGCAGTTCGGCCACGGTGACCGGCTTGTTGGGCTCGATGAACATGCGCGAGCCTTCCGCCTTCCAGGCTTTTTCCGATACCGGCACGGTATCGGTCAGCTTGATACGCTCCTGACGCAGAGCGGAGAAGGTCAGGTAAGCGCTCATCAACTTGGTCAGTGACGCCGGTTCGATGCGCTGGTCGGCATTGTGTTCAACCAATGACTGTCCGCTTTGCATATCCAGCAACAACCAGGCTTTGGCTGCCAATTGGGGCGGTGGCGCCAGGGGCAGGTCGTTCGGTGCGGCCATCGCTGTGAAGGAAATAGCCAACAAGAATAGGGTAAAAAGTTTTTTCATCAGGTAATCAGTGTGCAATCAGGAAGAGTTTAGTTCAGCGGACGACACGAATCGGCTTCAGCTGCATGCGCTGTTGCACTTCGCGCGCGGCCTGGTCGGCACTGTCCGTATCGGCATAAGGTCCGAGCGCGACCCGGTAGCGCTCGCCGTGGTTGAGAATGACCAGCTCGTTGCTGTGGATGTCGAGCTGGGTGGCGGCGCGCGCCAACAGTTTTTCAGCATGGGCGCGACTGGTGAAACTGCCCAGCTGCAAATAAGTACCGGAATCGCTGCCCGCGTCACGATTACTTGCGATTTCCTCGGGGGTAATGCTCTCCACCTCTACCCTGCCGCTGCCACCCTGGATGATGCCGAGCTTGTGTGCAGCGGTGTACGACAAATCGATGATACGCCCCTTGTGAAACGGGCCACGATCATTGATGCGTACCACCACGGATTTTCCTGTAGCCAGCGAGGTCACGCGCGCGTAGCTGGGCAGCGGCAAAGTCGGGTGTGCAGCGGTCATCGCATACATATTGTAGGTTTCGCCGGAAGCCGTGCGTTTGCCATTAAACCTGCGCCCATACCAGGATGCCAATCCTTCTGCTTTGTAGCCCTGGGTGGTGGCGAGCGGCGTATATTCATGACCCAGCGCCATATAGGGTTTATTGGCGGATTTGCGTAGGGGCTCCGACTTGGGCACGGCATCGGGTATCGCATCCAGGTCGGGTGGCGGATTTTCATCTGGCCCATCGTCCAGATAATAGCCTCCCCGCTTGACGGATTTAGCTGCAGTATCGCTGGTTGCGGGTTGGCTGGGCTTAGTGGCTGCCCCTGCTGGCTTGGCCGGTGTTTCCGGCACGCTACGCAACGGCTGGCCTGCACAACCAGCCAGTACCAGGACGGCTATGTAGAGTGCAAATTGTGGTTTCATGATTTGAGTAACTTTCTGTGGGTTTTTACGCTCATCAAGATGCCAAAGCCCAACATCACCGTGACCATCGCCGTGCCGCCATAACTCACCAGCGGCAGCGGCACGCCGACCACCGGCAGAATGCCGCTGACCATGCCCATGTTGACGAATGCGTAAGTAAAAAATGCCAGCGTCAGGCTACCTGCCATCAACCGGGAAAAAAGCGTGGGCGCGCTGGCGGCGATCATCAAGCCTCGCACAATGATGGCCAGGAACAGAGTAAGCAACAGCACGTTGCCAAGCAGCCCAAACTCTTCGCCGAATACCGCGAAGACAAAGTCTGTGGTACGTTCCGGCAAAAAACCCATATGGGTTTGGGTGCCCTGCAACCAGCCCTTGCCAAAGCTGCCCCCTGAACCCATGGCAATGGTGGACTGAATAATGTGGTAACCCGCCCCCAATGGATCCTGGGTTGGATCTATCAGGGTCAGCACGCGCTTCTGCTGGTAATCATGCAGAAAATGCCACACCACCGGCAGGCTGGCGCCCAGCGCCACCAGCATACCCAGCATGATGCGCCAGGGCAGGCCGGCAAAAAACAGCACATAAAAACCCGATGCGGAAATCAGCAGCGCAGTACCCAGATCGGGCTGTTTGGCGACCAGCGCCACTGGGATCGCGAGCAACAGCGCAGCGATGCCGTAATCCTTGAGACGCAGGGTAGCTTCGTGATGGTGAAAATACCAGGCCAGCATCAGTGGCATGGCGATTTTCATTATCTCGGAGGGCTGGATGCGCGTCACTCCCAGATTCAACCAGCGCCGCGAACCATTAACGACCTCGCCTACCGTGGCCACGCCGAGCAGCAGCAACACGCCCACCACATACAGCGGCAATGCCAGGCTAAGCAAATATTGCGGCGGGATATTGGCCACCAGTACCATCACACCCAGCGCCACCAGCATATTGAGCCCATGCGACAGGAGCCGCGCATCGCTCTGGCTGGCGGCGCTGTACTGCACAAACAGGCTCATCAGCATCAGCGTCAACAACAATAGCAACAAAGGCGCATCGATGTGCGACAGCACCCTGAGCAGCCAGCGTCTAATCCGCATGGATACCTCCTTCTGCGGCGGCCGGAGCCTTGACAACCTCACCTTTGGGCAGTTTGCCCAGCAGATAATAGTCCATCATCGCCCGCGCAATCGGCGCAGCCGTGGTACCGCCGTGCATGCCGTTTTCCACTATTACGGCTATCGCGATGCGCGGGGCATCCGCCGGCGCAAATGCGATATAGACCGCATGGTCGCGGTGGATGGCCAATATACGTTTGGCGTCGTATTTCTCGCCCTGCTTGATGCCGACTACCTGGGCGGTGCCGGTCTTGGCGGCAATCAGATAGGGCGCACCCGCGTTCGCAGCAACCGCGGTGCCACCGGGGCGGGTAACATCCACCATTGCGGACACCACGACCTGCAGATCCGCCGGACTGAGCTTGATTTGGTTCATTACTTGTGGCGCTATGACACGGCGCTGACCGGTGCGGCTATCGATAATTGCCTGCACCAGCTCCGGCCGATAAACAGTACCTCCATTGGCCAGCGCAGCCGTAGCAACCGCCAGTTGTAACGGGGTGACCAGATTATACCCCTGGCCGATACCGGCGATTACCGTTTCGCCCGGGTACCAGGGCTGTTTCGAGCGTTTGGCCTTCCACTCGCGTGACGGCAATACCCCCGCCACCTCGCCCTCCAGGTCGATGCCGGTTTTCTTTCCGAAGCCAAATTGGGACAAAAAGGCATGCATGCGGTCTATGCCCAGGTCGTTGGCTAGACGGTAGTAATAAGTGTCGCACGATTGCACGATGGATTTGTGCATGTCCACGATGCCGTGACCGCCTGCCTTCCAGTCGCGATAGCGGTGGCTGCTGTTGGGCAGCGAAAAATAACCAGGATCGAAGATGGTATCGCCGGGCTTGCGTACCCCGTAACTCAAACCCGCCAACGCCATGAATGGCTTGATGGTGGAACCTTCCGGATAGGCGCTGCGCAGCGCGCGATTCAGCAACGGCTTGTCGGGCGAATCGTTGAGCGCATTCCAGTTTGCCGTATCAATGCCATCCACGAACAGGTTGGGATCGAAACCGGGGGTGCTCACAAAGGCCAGTTCGCCGCCAGTTTTAGGGTCGATAGCCACCAGCGCGCCGCGATAACTGCCAAAGGCTTTTTCCGCTATCGTCTCCAGCTTGCTATCCAGATTCAGCACCAGATTGTTACCGGATATCGGACTGGTACGCGACAAG
>JANMKH010000008.1:0-3391 GCA_031371965.1 Sulfuriferula sp. | reverse complement strand
CGACTGCGAACTGAAACGCAGCAGTATTCAACTACCCAGCCCTAATGAACCGCAACTACAAACGCAATGCAGCTTCGCCTGGTACACCTTGAGCCCCAGCGTACCCGGCGGGAGTGCTCCATGAAGAAGTGTATCTTCAGTCTGCTGCTGTTCGGCCTGGTGAGCTCGGCATACGCCACCAGCCTGTCAGGACGCCTGTTCTACACTCCGGCGCAGCGCGCCCAGATCGAGACCGGGCGCAATCGCGGCACTCCCTCCCCTGCAGACACCGCACCCGACGCAGGAGATACGGTCTACAACGGCTATGTGGTGCGCAGCGACGGCAGCACCACCCTCTGGATAAACGGCCAGCCGCGCCGGATGCAGCATGCGTCAGGTACGCCGGGCAAGCTCAAGCTCCCCGCCATCCCCGCGCTCAAACCGGGCCAGGAATTCAACACCCAGTATGGCCGGGTACTCGAACCCTATGAACGCCTAGCCCCCCCCGTACCAACCGCGCAACCCGTCGCTCCCACCGCACGTAAAACGCAACGCAACCCTTTGCTGGATGGCGATGACTCGCCCACCGACACACCCCGCGACGGCGACTCGGCCCAGCCGCCCGCCTCCAGCGAACGCTAGTCATGCGCACCGCGCCATCTCTGCCCAGGCAGCAACGCGGCGCATTGCTGATCCTGCTGGTGATTGCGCTGGGCATCCTCGCCGCCACCGTGTTCGTCGGCATGCTGTCGAGTTCGGCAATACAGAATGAGCGGGACAAGAAGACCGCGGCAGCATTGGCGGAGGCGAAGGCGGCGGTAATTGGGTGGTCAGCTTCGCGTTACAGTACCTCTGGTAGTTACACGCCAGGACAACTGCCTTGTCCGGAAGATCTGACCCGGATAGGCGCTGCAAATGAGGGCACTGCTGCAAGTAGTTGCACACTACCGGCAACCGGACGTTTACCCTGGAAGACCCTTAAAATAGGCGACATCCGCGATGGCTACGGTGAGAAATTGTGGTACGCCATTTCCGCTGGTTTTAGAACCTCCCCAATCAACAGTGACACGCCTGCCAACCTCACAGTAGACGGCATCCCTGGAAGCGCCGTAGCGATAATATTTGCGCCTGGACCCGCACTAACCGGACAGACGAGACCTATCCCTACCTCTTTGTCTCCCCCTCTAGTACAAAACTATTTGGAAAACGAAAACAGTCTATCCAGCCTTCCCAACAACAAGTTTGTCACCACAGGTACGCCAGGTACTTTCAATGATCGCTTATTAATAATTAGCCACAACGATTTGTTTTCTGTGGTGGAAAAACGTGTAACCCGTGATGTTATAACTGCCTTGAATCAATATTTTTCTGATAATGATTTCTTTCCAAAACCTGCTTCTTTTAGCGATCCAGATTGCCTTGGAAATTCGAGCATAGCATCGCCGAAATGCCCGAGTTCAACCTCAGAAAAAAGTGGAAGAATACCTGCCAATCCCGGTACAGCATGGGACAGCACGTCGGCCCTACGTGGCACAATTGGTGCCGGCAACTGGTTTCAAAACAATGGTTGGAGAGAGTTAATTTACTATGCACCAGATACTGCTTGCGTGGATGGCACCAACAACTGCTCTAACGGCACACTAAAACTCATCACCAGACAAGGCACGCTGGATAAGCAAAGAGCAATTGTAGTTTCAGCCGGTTCCAAACTCACTAGTCAAAACCGCAACAATAGCGATAAAACCAATATTACCAACTACTTTGAGGACGAGAACTCAACACCGTTAGATAATATTTATTCAAGTATATCCAATACACCCTCACCATTTAATGACTTTGGCCTAAGCATTCCATGATAACGCCTTTATTTCCACATCATCGGCGACCAGATGGCTTCACGTTGATCGAAATGGCCATCGTGCTGATTATCATCACGCTGGTGGTTGGCACCGCGCTGGTGCCGCTCGGCGCGCAGATCGAGCAGCGCCAGCGTGCAGAAACCCAGAAAACACTGGATGAAATCAAAGAGGCCTTAATCGGCTACACACTGTCTCACGACTGGTTACCCTGTCCTTCGAACCAAAACAGCGCCGGAATTCCAGATGGCTACGCTGTGCCAAATGCTGATACGGCATCCTCAACTATAGTTTGTGGCATTGATACTAGTGACCCATCGCAACCTAAAATTGTTACGGGGTACATTCCCTGGGCTACGTTGGGCGTCAATAATCATGATGCTTGGGGTAATCTGATCCGTTACGCGGTTGCACTAAAATTTGCCGATACCAACACTCGGTTTACGCTGGATACCACATCGCTTAACTCAACCAATACGATCACCATTAAAACCCACAACGCCGACGGGTCAACACCTACGATCAGCTCAACGATTCCAGCAGTAGTACTGTCACTGGGCAAGAATGGCTACGGCGCAATGAGTGCAGATTACATTGCCCAAAGCAGCGTACCGGCCAGCAATACGGATGAAAAACAGAATATAACCTCCGGCTCTCTCAGCTACTTCAGCCACACCCCCGCACCGCCCGGCACGCTAACCTCCAGTGGAGGTGAATTCGACGACATGGTTGTCTGGATTTCCCCCAACATCCTCTACAACCGCATGGTCGCTGCCGGCAAGTTGCCGTAGGTTTTACTGCGGCTGATTGCCCAGCGTAAACCGTCACGGTTACTTATCAGCTGCATCACGCAGCCCTTGTGCACCATATCCAAACAGATATAATTGCCTCATGAAACCCGTGCAATTCCTCGGTGACTCCCTTAAAAATCTGCGCGATTTCCCGGGCGACGCAAGGCAGGATGCAGGGCGTCAGTTGGACAAGGTACAGCGCGGCAAGCAAGCTGATGATTTCAAACCGATGCCGTCAATTGGCAAAGGGGTCGAAGAAATATGAATATGGGATGACGCAGGCACGTTCCGGGTGATTTACACGGCACGTCTGACCGATGCGGTGTATGTTCTTCATGCTTTTCAGAAGAAGACGCAAGCCACATCGAAACGAGACATCGACACCGCGAAGGTGCGCTTCGCCCAACTGATGAGAGGTGAGAAATGAGCAAGCCCAAGACCGAAAGCTACGCCAGCGTGTGGGATGCGATTGCCGATACGCCCGAGGAAGCGGCGAACTTGCGGGTTCGCTCCGAACTGATGGACAAAATCACCGCGCTCGTTGAAAAAAACGGCTGGACGCAGGTTGAGGCGGCGAAGCGCTGCGGTGTGACTCAGCCGCGCATCAGCGATTTGCTGCGTGGCCGTATTTCGCGTTTCTCGCTCGATGCGCTGGTGAACATCGCTACCGCACTCGGCTGCCGTGTGCATGTCGAGCTTGAGGCGGCTTGAGCTTTCCGAACCTCAGCAGCAATTGGCTACGGAGCGCACAGAGAACACAGAACG
>JANMKH010000321.1:0-3959 GCA_031371965.1 Sulfuriferula sp. | reverse complement strand
CGCGCGGCTTCGACCGCTGCGTTCAACGCCAGGATGTTGGTCTGGAAGGCAATGCCGTCGATCACGCTGATGATGTCGGAAATCTTGCGCGAGCTGTCTTTGATGGAGGCCATGGTGTCAACCACTTGGCCCACCACTTTGCCTCCCTTGACCGCTACGTCGGAGGCGGATACCACAAGCTGGTTGGCCTGGCGCGCGTTCTCGGCGTTCTGCTTCACGGTGCTGGTCAGTTCTTCCATGGAGCTGGCGGTCTCTTCCAGCGAACTGGCCTGCGATTCGGTACGGGCCGACAAGTCGGCGTTGCCGGAGGCGATCTGGCGTGAGGCGACTGCAATAGTCTCCGTGGACTGCCGAATACCGCTAATCGTCTCCGTCAGGTTTTCACGCATCGCGTTCATGTTAAACAGCAGGCTAGTGCTGTCACCTCTCGCAACGGCAATTTCCAGGGAAAAATCCCCGGCAGATATCGCGCGAGCGACTTCGACTGCATAGACGGGTTCACCACCCAGTTGCCTCATGATGTGGCGGATCAGCCAGTACACGATCCCTGCGCCCACGATCAGCGCTGCCAGCATCAGCACCAGCGCGGTAACCAGCATGCGCTGGCTGAATGCGGCCATCTGCGCCTCAGTATCTTTTACAGTGGCCTTCTTGACCTTGATATAATCCTGTAAACGCATCCGCATATTGCGCCACACTGGGGTCTCTTCCTTGCTAACTACCTCAATGGCTGCGGCCTGGTTCACCCCTGTGAGAGAAAGGATTTTGGCCTGGATCGGAATTTGCTGCTCGCGCAGTGCCGCGATTTCTTCCAAAACTTTCTGGTCTGCAGGATCGGATTTTGCTAGGTCCAAGGCCTTTTGATTGGTTTCCTTGAACTCATTGCTCGCCATTTCCAGATTCTTGAAGGCAGTTTTGTTGGTAGGATCAATAACAGTGTTTCGTATCGCCTGCCCGATTTGTAGTCCTTGGGCATACAGATTAAATGCGGCTTGCGAGAGTGCGAGATCGTGTTTCAGGAAACTCTCGAACCTGCTCTTGGTACTCTGCATACCCGTCAGTGCCACGCCGATCGCAACGCTGAATAGCAGGAACACCACGCCCATGCTCAAAATGATCTTGGTTTTTAACTTCATATTCATGTATGAAAATCCCGTATTAATCCAAATTTAATTTACTGTTACCGGGATTCATGATCAGTGCGCACGCGGCCTGACCCATTCTCCGATACTGTCCTGCTAACCCGCAGAGCTTACTTTTTTATCGACACCTCAGAGACGGAACTTGAGTGTCAAACGAGAATGTTGTGTTGTCGTATCCAGGCAGTGCAGAACGAATTCAAACTGATGCTAGTGGTTCATTAATCCGCGTACTGCCACACGGATTAATGGGCTATCAGGGTTAGCCAGAAGATGCAGAAACGGCACAATAGAAAATTTCATTGCCGTTTACACACATCGAGCTATTATTCTGGAAACACCTTGGGTGCAACGCTGGTCAGCATGCTCAGAATTCTTCCCAATCTCCACCACCACCCGCTACCATTTTTTTCGGCTTGGCTGCACTGACTGATACCGCCCTGGATTTCACCTGATCGTGTAGTACCGGGATATCCATTTGCTGGTCATAAAATGTCGGGCGGCTTTCGCCCAGCTTGAATATGCTCACTGCTTGAGCCAGCTTGCCAGCCTGGTCTTGCAGACTCTCAGCAGCGGCCGCTGCCTGCTCCACCAGTGCCGCATTCTGTTGAGTCGCCTCATCCATCTGACCGACTGCCTGGTTAACCTGCTCGATACCCGAGCTCTGTTCCAGGCTGGCAGCCGCGATTCCGCTCATGATTTCGGTGACCAATTCTACCGAGGTGACAATATCGTCCATGGTCTCGCCGGCTTCATCCACCAGCTTGCTGCCCATATCAACTTTTTCCACCGAATCGCCGATCAGTGTCTTGATTTCCTTGGCGGCGCTCGCAGAACGCTGTGCCAGATTGCGGACTTCCGCCGCAACCACGGCAAACCCGCGTCCCTGTTCGCCGGCACGCGCTGCTTCTACCGCAGCATTCAAGGCCAGGATGTTGGTTTGGAAAGCAATCCCGTCGATCACGCCGATGATGTCGGATATCTTGCGCGAACTGGCCTTGATGGAAGCCATGGTGTGGACCACTTGACCCACAACCTGCCCGCCTTTGACTGCAAATTCGGACGTGGACACCACCAGTTGGTTGGCATGGCGCGCATGTTCGGCATTTTGTTTCACCGTGCTGGTCAGTTCTTCCATGGAGCTGGCGGTCTCTTCCAGGGAGCTTGCCTGCGATTCGGTGCGGGCTGACAAGTCGGCGTTGCCGGAGGCGATCTGGCGTGAGGCGACGGCAATGGTCTCGGTGCCGGTGCGTACTTGGCCAACGATATGCACCAGGCTGTCGTTCATGTCTTTCATGGCCTGCATCAGCTGGCCGGTCTCGTCCGTGGAGTGCACTTCGATGGTCTGGGTTAAATCTCCCGCTGCAACGCTTCTGGCAATCCGTACCGCCTCATTCAACGGACGGGAAATGGCGCGGATAAGCCACGCACCGATGAAGGCCGCCAACAGCACGCCAGCCAGAATAGCGGCAATGGAAATATTGCGTACCGTGGTATACATGCCTTGCGTATTATCAAACTCATGTTTGGCCTCAGCCATCTGGAACGCAATCAGCGCATCGATGTTCTTGCGCACCTGTATATACCCGTCTTTCATGGGCCCCTGAACAAGTTCTCCGGCCTGCTGGAAATCTGTAGCACGCAGCGCGGCCATTGCCGGGCGCAGGCCCTCACGCCCATATTTTATGCGGCTGGCGACAAAGTTTTCGGCAAGCTTTTTCTCTTGCGGATTCATGTTTGTCTTCATGTATGCGTGCCAGACGTCGTCGATTTCCTTGATGACTTTTTCCGCCCGATCCATCTGTTTACCGATGACGGACGGCCCGTCAGAGAACGCACCCAGCTGACCGACAATGGATTCGGCAACGATCAACTGATTTTGATTAATCAACCTGACCAGCTCATCCAGATGCCCAACGGTGACCATCCGGTCTTGATAAACGGATTTCAATGAATTATTGGCCGCATTCAGGCTGACCAGACCCATGATGCCGATTCCCGTTAATAACACAGAAAGAAAACCGATCACAAAAATCAGCCGCGATTTGATGCTCAGATTATTTAACATTGTCCTATCCTCCATATTCCTGTCTCGTGCCAAAATTTCCGAAATCGGTACTTGGCGGCACTGACAAGATTTTTTGCGTTATGCTGCTGCCTTCTCTATCAGGCCCATCTCGGCACTCGACATGAGTTTGTCAATATCCACCAGAATCAGCATGCGTTCATCGAGCGTTCCCAGACCGATTAGATAATCGGTATCAAAAGTCGTCCCCATCTCCGGCGCAGCTTTTATTTGCCCCGGAGAGAGCGTTGTCACGTCCGAAACGCTATCTACCACCATTCCCATTACCCGGCCTGCGATATTGAGGATGATCACCACGGTAAACTGGTCGTAGACCGGCTCCCCCAGATTGAATTTGATGCGCATGTCGACGATAGGCACAATAATGCCGCGCAAATTCACCACGCCCTTGATGAAATCGGGGGCATTGGCAATCCGGGTTACCGGTTCGTAACCGCGGATCTCCTGCACCTTCAAAATATCGATGCCGTATTCTTCCTTGCCTAATGTAAAGGCGAGAAATTCGTTTCCGGATACTTCCCCGGCAGACTGCGCCTCGTGCAAGGCGGCATTGGTTTGTGTGTGTGCAGTTTGTGACATGATCATTGTCCTTATCAGGAAAAAATGGGAGCGGAGTTAAGTTGACGGCTAGAGCGCAATAGGGCGGAGACATCGAGTATCAGGGAAACACCACCGTCCCCCAAAATCGTGGCGCCGGAAATGCCCGCCACCTTGCGGAAATTCGACTCGAGGTT
>JANMKH010000575.1:0-3523 GCA_031371965.1 Sulfuriferula sp. | reverse complement strand
CCTATGGTAATGAGTCACCGACCGGCGCATTCGAAACCATCGGCCGCTTCAAGCCGCAAAATCTGAAGCTGTTCAACACGCCCTACCAGGCATTCGCCTTCCCCGCCGTCACCGCCAGATATTTCAAAGTCAAGCTTTTATCCGGCAAGGGCGGCTACGCCACAGCCTATGAATTCCAGCTGTTCGGCACGCTGAAATAGACGCGCCACTCGGAAATTCAATGTCTTAGGCCAAATGGCCTATGTCAAATGACGCATGGCGATGATGCGTCTCCTCATGGATAGCCCGTCCGGAATACCAAGGTTCCAGCCAACTGGATTGAATTAGACCAAATGCCCTATGCCCTATGCCATATGACGCATAGCCATACTCGGCAGCATCACCTATAAAACCCTGACATATCCATAAATGCTGCACGGGCATCCACAGTACCGGGCCCGGTGACAGCCAGCGAGGGGAGTAGGGCGCATGGCACAGCCAGATACGGTTTTCCGGAAAAGGGTTAGCGGGCTGCGCGATGCCGCCGATCAGATGGCGGTTGCCGTGCAAGGCGGCAATTGCGCTGCGCAAGGCGTTCGACATGCTTTGCGCATTAGATCCACGCCCAGGCCACCAGACGTTACGGCAACGATACAGCGTTGGGCCTGCTTTTCAGCACCGCAACCACAACGGAGGAACACCAGATGCGAATAGCCAAAAACGACATCCCAGTCAGAATCGACGCGCCGGGTGCAGTAGCTCGACAAAAGACAGATTTTGGCGATGCTTCCGGGTACGGAAAGATCAGCGGCGAGTACTTTTCTCTTGGCGCTGGTACGGATATCGCACCGCTGCTCCAGGGGTTGGAGGGTGACCTGTGCCAGGCGCCACACTGGGGCTACCTGTTGCAGGGTGAACTCACCGTCACCTATGCAGACGGCACACATGAAGTAATCAACAGCAGTGACCTGTTCTACTGGCCACCCGGCCACACGGTTAAAGTCGGCAAAGATGCCGAGGTCATCCTGTTCAGCCCGCAGGACGAGCACAGTAAAGTCATAGATCACATGTTGAACAAGATGGCTGGCTAAGCTGGCAGGCAAATTCATTCAAGCCGAAACCGCTGCGCGGCTCGGCTTGATCCAGGTGTCGTGCATCGACATGCCTCGGTGCCGAAGTTCGCTGTAAAAGTCGCTTGTCGATTCGGGCGACAGGCGCAAATAACCGAATTTACCCCTGCTTTGCTGCTTTGCTTTGAGGGAGGCCGCGATGAAAAACTCAAAACCGATCCGCTGGATAGCCATCGGTAGCGTTGTGGTTGTCGCGGCGGCACTCTGGTTTGCCCAACCTGCCCACGAGGCACGCGCCACGCTGCCGCAGAACCAGCCTGCTCCAAGCGCCGCCAGCCCGCGTGAAGCCACTGCCCTGCCAGAGGTTGCTGCGTCATACAACGACGCCGCTTTCCACGCCGCCGAAACCGGGCTGTCGCCGTCCGCCCGCGCCGGGCGCGAAATCTGGTTCAAGGCGACCGCAGGCAATGCGCGTTTCCATACCTACACCTTCCAGCAGCGCATCACCGCGCTGATCGACTGGTATGGCGTGCTGCGCGGCGACCAGCGCGACACCCGCTTCAAAACCTGGGGGCTGATCAATGATCCGGGCTGCTGCACGCCGGGTTCGGCTGGCTGCCCAGCCAAAAGTTATGAGGAAACCTACGGCTTCGACTGGTGCCCCGGCGACCAGACTCTGCTGAAGTTCGTCGGCAAAGCCGGCTACCGTGACCCAGCGTGCGACTTCAAGGATGCCGCGGCCACGTCCAGCGACCCCGCAGGCCACCGCAACGGTCGCGAGGACAGCTGCAATCTCGCCTTCGGCACCTCCACCGGTGCGCTCGGCTTCCGCAAATTTCCCAACCCGCGCTTCGACCCGGTCGCCTGGAAAAAACTCAACGGCAGCCTCGCTACCTGGCAGGGCTACGACCGCAAGCTGTCCAGCGACCCCGCCCGCGCCGACTTCAAGCTGCGCAAACTCGCCGATGCTTCAATCGAACCGCCGTTCCTGATCGGCACCGCCTGCGCTTCCTGCCACGTTGCCTTCGACCCGGCCAAACCGCCGCCCAACCCGGCCCACCCGAAGTGGGAAAATATCTCCGGGCTGGTCGGCAACCAGTACATCCGCATCTCCGAATTGCTCATTTCGGGCATGCCGCACGACGATCTGCTGTGGCAGACGTTTGCCCACGCGCGTCCCGGCACCTCCGATACTTCGGCGATCCCCAACGACCAGGTCAACAACGCCGGCACCATCAATGCGCTCATCAACATCGCGCAGCGTCCCACCTTCGCTGGCGAACAGGTCAAGCGCTGGCGCAAGACGGCTGCGTGCCCAACGGGCACACAGGCATCCAGCTGCTGGTGCGAACCCGGCAAGCCCGGCAAATGCTGGGAAAACAGCCTGCAAGCCGAAACCGTGCACCACATCCTCAAGGGGGGCGAAGACTCGATCGGCGCGCTGGGCGCGATCCAGCGCGTGTACTTCAACATCGGATCGTGTGCCGAGCAGTGCTGGGTCAACCATCTCACCGACCTGCGCCAGCTCGACCCGCAGGCGCGCAATTTCGGCCAGACGCCGTTCGACATCGGCCAGTGTCGGCGCGACTGCCCGAATTTCCGCGCAGTCGAAGACCGGCTGCAGAATATCCTCGACTTTTTCCTGACCGCGCCTGAAGGCCATGCCAAGGACTTGCGCGACGCGCGCGCCAACCAGCGCCAGACGCCTTACGCCGAGGCCGATCTGGAGCGCGATCTCGACCACCGCTTTGGCAAAAACGCGGTGTCGCGCGGCCAGCAGGTGTTCGCCACCAACTGCGCACGCTGTCACTCCAGCGGCAAGCCGCCGTTCGAGGCGGTGAACTTCCGCGCCCTCTACAACAAGACCGGCCTGCGCGCCGACTGGCTCGGCAACGACGTGCCGACGCCGGTCACCGAAATCGGCACCGACCGCTGTCGCGCGCTGCACTCTAACCACCTGCGCGGCCATGTCTGGGAACAGTTTGCCGACGAGAATTACCACGCACGCAAGACCGTAGCGGGCATTCTCGAACCGCACGACGGTGGACGCGGCTATTACCGCAACGTCTCGCTGCTCAACCTGTGGGCGCATGCGCCGTTCCTGCACAACAACGCGGTCGGGCCGGAACTGTGCGGCTGGAGCGGCGACAAGGCCAATCCCTACGAGCAGTACCGCTCCAGCTATGTGGATACGAGCAAGCCCGGCAACCCGCCGCTGGCGCAGGGCAAACAGCCCGCATGCTGGCAATACGATCCCTCGGTCGAGGGTCGCTTCAAGCTCTACGTCGCGTCGATGAACGACCTGCTCAACCCGTCCAGACGCATCCCCAAGGCGCTCAAGCTCGACCAGGACATCGTGCTCGACATCGGCCCGCGCATTTTCGACGGCAAGGCAGAAAAGCGCGTGACCGGCTTCACCGTGCGCGTACCGGCGGGCGCCAGCGCAAACGACGTCGGCAATTTCCTGCACAAGG
>JANMKH010000574.1:0-8728 GCA_031371965.1 Sulfuriferula sp. | reverse complement strand
GAGGGGGGCCGCGCGCTGGCTGCGGCTTTGGGTTTGGCGCCCGCTGCGGGTTTGGTGGACCCACAAAATCTGTCCACCACCATGACCCCGTCGGCCTCGTCTGGGGCGGCGGGGGGCCGCGCCCCCACGCCCACTGCGGCACGCGCCGGATAGGGTTCGCTGAAATATTCCGCCATGATCTGGTTGACCTTGGCAAAGTGACTCAGGTCGGTCAGAAACACATTGAGCTTGACCACATCAGCCAGACTGCCGCCAGCAGCTTCGGCCACCGCCTTGAGGTTCTGGAATACGCGGTGAACTTGCGCCTCCGTGCCTGCAACCATCTGCATGGTAGCTGGGTCGAGCCCGATCTGGCCGGACAGATAAACGGTATTGCCCACTTTCACCGCCTGCGAGTAAGTACCAATCGCGGCCGGTGCAGCGTCGGTACGGATGATGTGTTTGCTCATGTGCGTTCCTGTCGGGTTTGAATGTTATCGGTTTGCCGTGGCGCAAAATTACTGCGTTTGCATGCGCCCGTCCTTGCGATTTTTTACTCTCATGATGCGCACCACTTCGGGCAGAACCCGCAAACTGCGCATGATACGCGCCAGGTGCATACGCTGTTCCACCTGCAAAGTGAAATAGATGGTGGTGTACTGGCTGCCGTCCTCTTCTTCCATCGCCACATTATCGATGTTGGAGCCTTCATCCGCGATAATCGCTGCCAACTTGGCCAGCACGCCACGCTGATTGAGGACGATGAGCTTGATGTTCACGTCGAACATCTTGGTCAGCCCGGGTTCCCACTCTACATCCAGCCATTTGTCCGGATCGTCCCGATAGTGTTTGATGGAGGGACAATCGTGAGTATGGATGATCAGCCCCTGATCGGATTTGATGAAGCCGATGATCGGGTCGCCCGGAATCGGGTGGCAGCATTTTGCCAACTGCACTGCCACCCCTTCGGAGCCGCGGATGGCGATGGCGCCATGCGGGCGTTGCATGGGTTGGCCCATCTCCTGTGCCAGCAGCTGGCGCGCCACCACCACATTGAGGCGTTTGCCCAGGCCAATGTCGGTGAGAACTTCCACGCGTTCCTTGCCGGTTTCCTTGTGCAAACGCTCCCATCTACTGGCCTGGTTTTTGCTCGGATCAGCACCCAGCGCGCGCAGCGCCTGATCGAGCAGGCGCTCCCCCAGCTGCGCGGATTCTTCCGCGTGCATGGTACGCAGGTAATGGCGGATATGCGCACGCGCTTTGCCGGAAACGACAAAATTGATCCAGGCAGGATTGGGCCACGCATTGGGTGAAGTCAAGATCTCCACCTGGTCGCCGTTGCGCAATTGGACTCGCAGCGGCATCAGCTCGCCGTTTACCTTGACTGCCGAACAATGATTACCGACATCCGTGTGCACCGCATAGGCAAAATCCACTGCTGTGGCGCCGCGCGGCAGCGAGAGTATCTTGCCATTGGGCGTAAATACGTACACTTCGTCCGGGAACAGGTCCACCTTGATGTGCTCAAGGAACTCGGCTGAATCGCCACCGCCTTCCTGTATCTCCAGCAGCGATTGCAGCCACTGATGGGTTTTTTGCTGCACATCGTTGACGTTGCTGTCATTGCTCTTGTACAGCCAGTGCGAGGCCACACCCGCCTCGGCCAGCTTGTGCATCTCATGGGTGCGAATCTGGATTTCAAGGGGGGTGCCGAACGGACCGAATAACGTGGTATGCAGCGACTGGTAGCCATTGGCCTTGGGAATGGCGATGTAATCCTTGAATTTTCCGGGAATGGGTTTGTATAACCCATGCATGCAGCCCAACGCTAAATAGCAGGCGGGAATGTCGTCCACCAGCACCCGAAAACCGTAGATATCGAACACCTCGGAAAAAGCCAGGGATTTTTCCTGCATTTTCTTGTAAATGCTAAACAGATGCTTCTCGCGCCCGCTGACCAGGGCATGGATATTGGCGCCAGCGAGTTTGGCCTGAATCGCCTCGCGCACTTTTTCCACCACCTCCTTGCGATTGCCGCGCGCAGCACGAACCGCTTTGTCCAAGACGCGATAACGATTGGGGTGGAGGTTTTGAAAGCACAGGTCTTCCAGTTCCTGATAGATGCTGTTGAGCCCGAGCCGATTGGCAATCGGAGCGTAGATATCGAGCGTCTCCTGGGCAATACGGCGCCGCTTTTCAACCGCCATCGACTCCAGCGTGCGCATGTTGTGCAGGCGGTCAGCCAGCTTGATGAGGATGACGCGCACGTCGCGCGCCATGGCCAGCAGCATTTTGCGGAAGTTTTCCGCTTGCGCGTGCTCCTCGGTCTGGAACTCCATTTTATCCAGCTTGGAGACACCATCCACCAGTTCCGCCACGGATTTACCGAAGCGTTCGCCGATTTCGTCCTTGGTGGTGGGCGTATCCTCGACTACATCATGCAACAACGCGGCCATCAGGGCCTGCGGGTCGAGGTGCCACTGTGCCAGAATCCCGGTTACTGCGACCGGGTGATGGATATATGCCTCGCCGCTCTTGCGAAATTGTCCGCTGTGCGCGGCGCGGCTGTACTCGAATGCGGCAGTGACCTGGCGGATGTCCTCAGGCTTGAGGTAGGCCAGTTCTGCGCCGATTTCCTCGAGTTCTGGCATGGATTAACGTGATCAGGCGCGCCCGCGATTGAGGATTTCTCTGCCGACTTTACCCGCAGCGATTTCCTTCAAAGCCACCACGCTGGGTTTGTCGCGCCCGGCTTCAACCAGTGGCGTATGGCCATTGGCTAACTGACGCGCACGTATGGTGGCGACCAGCGTCAATTCAAAACGGTTGGTGATGCTGTTGATGCAATCGTCGATGGTAATACGCGCCATGATGTGATCCTCTAAGGGTTGAATTGGTGAAACAGGGACGCGTGTCGCGCCAGTTGCCGGGCAATCAGTAAACGCCGGGTGCGGAATAACGCACACAGATCTGCCACTGCCTCGGCAAAATCATCGTTGATAATAACATAGTCAAACTCGCTGACATGGCTGATATCCTCGCGCGCGGCAGCCATACGCCGCTCGATCACCTCAACGCTGTCCTGGCCGCGCCCGGTCAGACGATGCCGCAACGCATCGAGTGACGGTGGTACGATGAATACGCCTATCGCCTCGGGGAACAGCCGCCGCACCTGAGCTGCACCCTGCCAGTCTATCTCCAGCAGGATATCGTCACCCGCCGCGATCGCTTCACGTATCCAAGCTTGCGACGTGCCGTAATAGTTGCCGTACACCTCGGCGCTCTCCAGAAACTCACCGGCCTCGAGCATGGCGATGAACTCTTCCTTGTTGACAAAATGATAGTCGTGACCATCGACTTCGCCCGGACGCGCAGCGCGCGTGGTATACGAGATGGACAGGCGCACCCGCCCATCGCGCGCCAGCAACTCGCGTACCAGACTGGTTTTGCCTGCCCCGGAGGGCGCAGCAACAATAAACAGATTCCCGGGGATCATTACGGCTCCTTATTCCAGATTTTGTACCTGCTCGCGCATCTGCTCGATCAGCACCTTGAGATCCATGGCCACCTGGGTGGTCTCCACACCCACTGACTTGGAACCCAGGGTATTGGCCTCGCGGTTCAGCTCCTGCATGAGGAAATCCAGGCGCTTGCCTGCCGCGCCGCCCGCGTCGAGAACACGCCGCACTTCCCGAAGGTGCATACCCAGGCGCGACAGCTCTTCGTCCACGTCTATTTTCTGCGCAAACAGCGCGATTTCCTGGCGAATGCGTTCATCGTCAGCGCTGCCCAGCGCATCGGTAAAGCGCTGCACCAGCTTATCCTGATAAGCACGCACCAGCTCCGGCAGGCGCGGGGCGACGCGACCGATATGCGCCTCCATCTGCGCTGCACGCTCCAGCAGGTGCGCACTCAGCTTGGCACCTTCGCGCTGGCGGCTGGCAACAAATTCCACCAGCACCGTATCGAGCAACTGCAGGCAGGGCTGCGTCAGATCCTGACTGGCGGCGGGGTCATCCAGCATGCCCGGCCAGCGCAGCACTTCAGCCACACTCATTTGCTGCGCGTCCGGCATATACCCGGTCACCACCTCGCCCAAGGCGTTCAGGCGCTCCAGCAATGCCAGATTCAGCCGTATCTCGCGCTCTGCGCCGACACTGCTGCCCAGCAGCACACGGCATTCCAGCTTGCCGCGCTGAACGTGCTGCGCGATACGTTCGCGCAGATGCGGTTCGATGGCCCGGAATTCATCGCCGCAGCGAAAATGAATTTCCAGATAGCGTGAATTCACCGAGCGCAGATCCAGGCTCAGATGCAGCCCGGCATAGTGCATCGACGCTGCCGCGTAACCCGTCATGCTAGATATCATTTGCAGTACCCACTAAACTTCCTTTACTTTATTACCGTTAATCAGACACAATTCGGTTCAAAACTTCGGCGGGATGCGCCAACCTCATAACAAACCCGCATGGTACATCGCTGATTCATGGCTGCTCAACCCAACTACGCTTTGCCCAATGGCTATCTGCTGATGGACTACCGCATCGTGCGCAAAATCGGCGGCGGCGGTTTCAGTCTGGTTTACCTGGCCTACGACAGCAATGACCAACCCGTAGCCATCAAGGAATACCTGCCCGGCAGTCTGGTCAAACGCGGTGAAAATGACCAGGTCGAGCCCCTCACCCAGGAAAATGCCAATGCCTTCCGCTATGGCATGAAATGCTTTTTTGAGGAAGGCCGCTCACTGGCACGCATTCTGCATCCCAACGTAGTGCGCGTGGAAAATTTCTTCCGCGCCAATGACACCGTATACATGGTGATGCGCTACGAGCGCGGCAAAACCCTGCAGGATCACATCCGTGCGCATCGCGGAGAAGTACGCGAAGGTTTCATTCGGCGCGTGTTTGCCGAGCTGCTCAACGGCCTGCGCGAAGTGCATACACAAAAACTGCTGCATCTGGACATCAAACCCTCCAACATTTATATCCGCATGGATGGATCGCCAGTGCTGATTGATTTCGGTGCCGCACGTCAGACTCTGACCCTCGATCAGCCCCTGCTTGCGCCAATGTATACACCAGGCTTTGCCGCACCGGAACAGTACACTGATCAGACCATGCTGGGGCCATGGACAGACATTTACAGTGTGGGCGCCAGTCTGTATTCATGCCTGGCAGGATTTGCTCCACAGGCAGCCGATGCGCGTCTGATCAGTGACAAACTGGCCTCCGCACGCTCGACCTGGTCAAGCGAATACTCGGAAAGTCTGCTGGGAATTGTAGATAGTTGCTTGCATCTGAACTACATGGAGCGCCCGCAGAGCGTTTTTGCGTTGCAAAAAGCCTTGATGGAAACGCCCCCGCCGCTTAGCAAAAAGCGCAAAATAATGGCCAGCCTGCGCAAGACACTTAACCGCGAAATTTTTTGATCCAGGTATAAGGGACAAGATACCAATATGCGTTTTTCCATCTATCAGGCAAGCCGCCAGGGTGGCCGCGACTACAATCAGGACAGGGTAGCCTATTCTTACAGCCGCGACGCTCTGCTGATGGTAGTCGCCGACGGCATGGGTGGTCATTCGCACGGCGAACTGGCCGCCCAGATTACAGTGCAGACCCTGGCCGCTACTTTCCAGCGCCATGCACGGCCCAAGCTCAATGACCCCGCCACCTTCCTGCATGGCGCACTGGAACGCGCGCACCTGGCCATCAACGACCACGCGCGCGCGCACAATCTGACTGAAATACCGCATACCACCTGCGTGGCCTGCGTGCTACAGGATGACAGCGCCTGGTGGGCGCATGTAGGCGATTCGCGGCTCTATCTTTATGGCGACAACGGCTTGGTGACGCGCACTCGCGATCACTCCACCGTGCAGCAATTATGCGATGACGGTTTCATCACTCAGGAAGAGATGAAAACCCACCCCGACCGCAACAAAATCTATAACTGCCTGGGCGGCCTCATGTCGCCCGAAGTGGAGGTTTCGCGCCCGATACCGCTATCCGAACACGACACTATTCTGCTCTGCACCGATGGCCTTTGGGGTGCGCTCACCGAGGAACAGATTGCCGCCACGCTACGCGCTTTCCCGCTCGCGCGTGCGGTCGAATTTTTGATGGATCATGCGGAACTGCGCGCCGGCCATGCCGGTGACAACCTGTCGGCAGTTGCCATGACCTGGGGCACGATGGGCGAAGCCGGCAGCCAGTCGGTGTCCACTTTGACCATGCCAGTCAATACCTTCACCACCAAAATGGACGATTTACCCGCAATACCTACTGATCTGGCAGAAGATGAGGTGGAACGTGCCATTGCTGAAATCCAGGACGCCATCAAGAAATACTCAGGAAAATAATCGCATGAACTCCAGTCGTCCCAGCCAACGCCGCCCCGATCAATTACGCAACATTCAATTTACCCGCCACTACACCAAGCACGCAGAAGGCTCCGTACTGGTCGAATGCGGCGATACCAAGGTGATTTGCACCGCCAGCATCGTGGAAAAAGTCCCGGCCTTTCTCAAAGGCAAAAATCAGGGTTGGCTGACCGCCGAATACGGCATGCTGCCGCGTTCGACCGGCAGCCGTATGGACCGCGAAGCGGCGCGCGGCAAACAATCCGGACGCACCCAGGAAATCCAGCGCCTGATCGGGCGCTCGCTACGCGCCGCGGTGGATCTGGATAAGCTCGGCGAACGCACCCTGCACATAGACTGCGACGTCATCCAGGCCGACGGCGGCACGCGTACCGCTTCCATCACCGGCGCTTTCGTTGCCGTGCACGATGCCATTGGCACGTTGCTGGAACGCGGCCTGCTCATCGAATCGCCGATCCGCGATTTTGTTGCGGCCATTTCGGTCGGCATTTACCAGGGTGTACCCGTACTCGACCTCGATTACCTGGAAGATTCCGACTGCGATACCGACATGAACGTGGTGATGACCGGGCGTGGCAGCTTCGTCGAGGTGCAAGGCACTGCCGAAGGCGCAACATTCAGCCGCACCGAAATGGACGCGCTGCTCGACATTGCCAGCCAAGGCATTCAGCAACTCACCGTTGCACAAAAAACCGCCCTGGGAATTTGACCAGGGCTAATGCTTGCCCGGCGCCAGCTTCACTCCACGCCGTTCCTCGGTAATATATGCCTGTAGTGCGATCATTTTGTAGTCATCGGCAGCGAGCGCCTTGCCTTCCAGAGGGTTCTTGATACACCAGTTAATCATTTCCCATATTGGCGCTACCTTGCCGAGCTGTTTCTGGAATTTCGGATAAGTTTCCGGGTGGGTATCAGCGCCATTGGGATGGCACTGCACGCAAGCCACACCATTGCTGCCCAGCTTGGAGCTGGTCCATAGTTGGCGGCCGTCCTTGACCACTTTCGCGTATTGCTCCTGCCAGCGGTTTAAATCCGCCTGGGTGAATTCATCCGCATGCGCCGGCAATATGCTTGCCAGGCTCGTCACGACAATCCACAAGGCACCAAACTTCAGTTGTTTGTTATGCATGGTCTCACTCCCTATGTCCTTAATAATGGGTTTGCGGCGGGATACGCTGGTCCGGCGACTGGAATACGGTATCCTCCGGCTCGCCGGTTTTGGTATTGAAGGCCACGGTGCGACTGGCGTTGCTAAACAGGTCGTAATGCATGTCAACATTGCCGTTCGACAGGTTAATGAATTGCCATCCCGTTGCATCCCGCTCGAAGAACGGGTCGGCGCGGTCCATCGGCACCGTGAGCTTGGGCAGATATTGCTCGGCCTGCGCATAAGTGGAAGGGTAAGGCCAGGGCCAAGCGGTCGACATGACGGAGTTGAAGCTAATATTTCCGATCTGGTTGTACTGGATCTGATGCACGTGCCCGTATAGCACGGTCACTTTTTTGAATGACTGCAGTAACGCTTGCACCTGTTCGGCATCGTCGGTCCAGAAATTCCAGCCCTTATAGATTTTTTGTAGCGGCGAGTGGGAGAGCACTACGATAGGCGTGGTTTTGTTTATTTTCTCCAAGTCTTTCTTCAGCCAGTCGCGCTGCTTGTCGCCGACCATGAAAGGCGATCCGTTGGGGTTGTCCAGATCAGCCATCTCCAGCATGCGCTGTTCGGCAGTAGGCCAGCGCCGGTAAGTCCAGTCGTCATAGGTAAGGATGCTGTTGAGCACCACGAAATGCACACCCTTGTGGTCAAAGCTGTAGTATTGCGGCCCGAACAGCTTTTCCCAGTATTGCCCGAGATCCAGGTAATAATCATGCTCGCCCATCACGTGATAAACCTTATTCCCTCGCAACGCGGAGAGGATTCCTGCTCCGTGGTCGAGCTCCGCTTTCTTGCCAAGCTGGGCAAGATCCCCGCCGAATACGATGAAATCCGGTTTCGGGGTAAGCAGATTGGCTTCCGCCACGGCGCGGATCAGGCCGCGATCCCAGTTATTTACGAACTTGGTACCCTTGATTTGCTGAAGGTGTGCATCAGAAATATACGCAAAGCTGAAATTTTGCGCGCTGTCGGCGAACGCCAGTTCTACCATGCTGACAGGCAACGCACTCACTGCCGCCAGCACGCCAGCACCTTTCAAAAAATCCCGACGATTGATTGATTTGCTCATGTTGTTCCCCTATTTTTTAGCCGTTTTAACTGATTTTGCATATTCCGGACTGGTCAGCGCTCCCAGAAAAGCGACTAAATCCGATATCTGCCGTTCGCTCAAATTCAACGGGCGGATGCCTCCGCTCAAGAAATCATTGACCCGA
>JANMKH010000562.1:0-10264 GCA_031371965.1 Sulfuriferula sp. | reverse complement strand
AGATTCCGGCAGCGGCGCGCGCTCGGCAAATGGGTCGGGAGCTAACTCGACCTCAAAATCCTCTGGCGCCAGCCACGGCAGGCTGTCCAGCGGCAGCCGATAACCCAGCGCGGAATCACCCGCCACCAGATACAGTCGATCCTGGCGCAGCGGCCAGCGGCTGGAACGCCATTGTGGTGCGGCTGCGGTACCCGCTTTGAGGGGCAGCACATAGCCGACCACCTCAGCCAGTCCGGTGCGCAGCTGTTGGGCGAGGCGGTGGCGTGCATCAGACTGGGTGAGATCCACCGCGTGCGGGTCGAGGTTGGCGGGCTGGCGGCTTTCCATATCCAGTGCCTGCCATGGGTCTTCATACGCCGGGATGAGGTAACCGGGATTTAGCCCAAGCTGCTCGGCTAAGAACGTGCCGAACTGCTTGAGTCCATCGGGATCGCTGGTTTCACCAGTGCTGGCGATTAGTGTTGCGTTGTGCCATAGCGGGATATCATCCGCACGCCAGTAGGCCGTCAGTGCCCAGCGTGGCAGCGGTTCGCCCGGATACCATTTGCCCTGCCCGAAGTGCACCACGCCGCCGCGTGCAAAGCGTGTTTGCAGGCGGCGGATCAGGGCATTCGAGAGTGCCCATTTTTCTTCCCCCAGCGCGGCGATGTTCCACTCCGCGCCGTCCATGTTGTCGATCGAGACAAAGGTCGGCTCGCCACCCTGGGTGAGGCGCACGTCGCCCTTTTTCAATTCGGCGTCAATCTGCAGGCCGAGCGCGTTTGCCGCCTGCCACTGTGCGTCGGTGTAGGGTTTGGTCACACGCGGGTCTTCGTGAATACGGGTGACTGTCATGGTCACGTCGAGTTTCGATTCGCAGATGCCGGTGAGACCATTGATGGGCGCTGCGGAGGCAGGTTGTGCGGTGGCGGCCAGTGGTATATGGCCTTCTCCGGCGAGCAGGCCCGAGGTGGCGTCCAGTCCGACCCAGCCGGCGCCGGGGATATAGGCTTCGCACCAGGCGTGCAGGTCGGTGAAATCGGTGCTGGGTCCGGCCGGGCCGTCGAGCGGTTTTTCATCGGCGGCGAGCTGGATCAGATAACCCGATACAAAACGTGCAGCAATGCCCAGATGGCGTAACACCTGTACCAGCAGCCAGGCGCTGTCGCGACATGAGCCGGAGCCTTTGGTGAGCGTTTCCTCGCAGTTTTGTATGCCTGGCTCCATGCGGATGAGATAGGACACGCTGCGTTGTATGCGTTGATTCGCGTGTACCAGAAAATTGGTGATGCCCATGTTAGCAGGCAAAGCACGACGGAAATCGCCTAGCCATTTGGCAAGTGCTGGACCCGCGATGTCAGTTTGCAGAAACGGCGCAAGCTCAGCCTTAAGCTCGGCCGGGTACTGAAATGGGTAATGCTCAGCCCACGGCTCGACAAAAAAATCGAACGGGTTGATGACGGTCATGTCCGCTATCAAATCCACCGTCACTTCGAGTTCGCGTGTGGGCTCGGGGAAGGTGAGACGGGCGACGAAATTGCCGTAGGCGTCTTGTTGCCAGTGAATAAAATGCCTGGCTGGCTCTATCTTCAGCGAATAAGCTGAGATGGGGGTACGGTTATGCGCAGCAGGTTTAAGCCGGATTTCATGGGGAAATACCATGACCGGGCGATCGAAGCGGTAACGGCTGTGATGATGCAGAGCAACGCGTATGGTCATATCAGGGAGGCGGTAGGGAGAAGCTGTCGCGGGTGTCTGGCACGATTTCCCAATCGGGGTCGGGGAGCGAGGCGAATACGCCGCGCAGGCCTTCGCTCCAGCGTTGGCTGATCTGGGAAAAATAGCTGTCACTATCGGTGATGTGATGTACGCGATCCAGATTAAAGCTGTCGCGCGCATAGCACGCCAGGTCAATCGGCAGTCCTACCGAGATATTGCTGCGCATGGTCGAGTCAAACGATACCAGTACGCACTTGATGGCATCCATCAGCGGCGTTTCGGCATGAATGACGCGATCAATGATGGGTTTGCCGTATTTGGTTTCGCCGATCTGGAAGTAAGGGGTTTCGTCGGTAGCCTCGATAAAATTGCCCTCGTCATACATCAGGAACAAGCGCGGCGGCTCACCGCCTACTTGACCACCGACGATAAAATTAGTACCTACCCTGACATTTCCTTCGAGTAAAAATGGGCCGTCGCGGTCACGTACCTCGCGCAGACAGTCTCCCAGCAACATGGCTACGTCAGTCATGGATTCGACATTCCACAGATTGCGTAATTCATTACGTCGTCCGCGTTGCTCGAACAAATTGATGGCGTTCTGGGTAATAGACAAATTACCCGAGCTGAGGATGACGATGACGCGGTCCCCTTTGTTGACGAAACTGCGCATTTTCTTGAAACAGGCGATTTGATCCACCCCCGCGTTGGTACGGGAATCCGAAGCAAACACCAGTCCGGCGTTGAGCTTGAGCGCGACACAATAAGTCATGAGGGAAGCAGTGCAGTCATGGGGCATCTTTTACTGTATTTGAGACATCTGGCGCATGGGAAACGGCGCAACTGATTCGTCGCGGCGCGCCAGATATGCGCTACGAATTTCCTTCGCGAGGACATCAATCCGGCCGAGAAAGTCGGTCAGATACTCATGCAGTCCTTCGGCGAAAATATTTTCAATGAGATTGAAATGCAGTGATGCATGAAGTTCGCCCGCGCAGCGACGCGCCTCGCGTCCGGTCGAGCCGTTGATGATTGCCAGAGTGGAATCCACTTCGTTCAGGCAGGCGTGCAGCGAACGCGGCATGTCGGCGCGCAGTACCAATAGCTCGGCAACGCGTTGCGGTGAAATCACATCGCGGTATATTTTGCGATAGGCCTCGAGTGCACTGACCGAACGCAACAGCGCACCCCACTGGTAATAATCCGCTGCGCCGCCGACATCATGCACGCTAGGCAGGAGGATATGGTACTTGACGTCGAGAATGCGTGCGGTGTTGTCGGCGCGCTCCAAAAATGTGCCGAGACGGATGAAATTGAGCGCGTCGTCTTTGAGAATGGTCCCCAGGGTTACCCCACGAAACAGGTGTGAGCGTTCTTTCACCCAGTCGAAAAATGGTGTCAGACGATTGCCACTGAGGGCGGGTGACATGCGATTCAATTCCAGCCAGGTGGCGTTAATAATTTCCCACATTTCTCCGGTGATTGCACCGCGCACAGCACGTGCGTTTTCCCGTGCCAGCATCAAGCTGGTATAGATGCTGGCCGGGTTGTCCGGATCCAGTGCGATAAAGCGTGTTACTGAAACCGATTCTGCCAATCCTCCATATTTGGCAGTATAGTCGGCGGCACAGCCAGAAATGTTGAGGGGTGCGTACCACAAGTTGGCTTCTGCGCCAGCGGAGTCATCCGGGAGCAACGATGTGCTATGCGTGACATCCAGTACGCGTGCGGTATTTTCGGCACGCTCGATGTAGCGCGCCATCCAGAACAGGTGATCTGCGGTTCGTGACAACATGGTTTAATCCTCCAATATCCAGGTGTCTTTGGTGCCACCGCCCTGGGATGAGTTGACGACCAGTGAGCCCTCGGTCAATGCCACGCGGGTGAGTCCTCCCGGAACCAGGCGGATTTCCTTGCCGGACAGTACGAATGGGCGCAAATCCACGTGACGTGGGGCGATACCGGCTTCTACCAGGGTAGGACAGGTGGATAGCGCCAATGTCGGTTGGGCGATAAAGCTGGCCGGGCTGGCCAGTATCCGTTCGCGGTATGCAACAATTTCATCGGGAGTGCTGGTCGGGCCTACCAGCATGCCGTAGCCCCCCGAGCCTTGTACTTCTTTCACTACGAGCTCGGGCAAGTGGGCGAGCACGTATTTGAGATCTTCCGGCTCGCCCAGACGCCAGGTGGGTACGTTGGACAGGATGGGTTTTTCTCCCAGATAAAATTCGATCATGGCCGGCACATACAGGTAGGTTGACTTGTCATCGGCCACGCCGGTGCCGACACCGTTGGCCAGTACTACCCCCCCACCGCGGTAAGCGCTCATCAGGCCGGGAACGCCCAGCGTCGAATCGGGGCGGAAAACCAGCGGATCGAGAAAATCATCATCCACACGCCGGTAAATGACGTGTACTTGCTGCGGCCCCTCGGTGGTATGCATGTATACCTTGTCTGCATGGACAAACAAATCCTTGCCTTCCACCAGTTCCACCCCCATTTGACTGGCGAGGAAAGCGTGTTCGAAGTAGGCACTGTTGTAGGCTCCGGGTGTCATCACTACGATCACTGGTTTATCCACATTGGGGGGTGCTGCCTCGATCAGGGTGTCGAGCAGCATCTGCGGGTAGTGGTCGACCGGGGCGACGGCATGGCTGGCAAACAGGTCGGGAAATAGTCGCATCATGGTATTGCGGTTTTCCAGCATGTACGACACGCCAGAGGGTGTGCGCAGATTGTCTTCCAGTACATAAAAGTCGTTTTCTGCCACACGCACCAGATCAATGCCGGCAATGTGGGCATACACTTGATTGGGTAAATCGATGCCGCACATTTCCGGCTGATACTGGCTATTTTTCAGAATCTGATCGGCAGGAATCAAGCCGGCTTTGATGATCTCCTGGCCGTGATAAATATCGTGTAAAAAAGCATTAAGCGCTTTTACCCGTTGTTTCAGGCCACGCTCCAGAAGCGCCCATTCACGGGCTCCAAAAATGCGAGGAATAACGTCGAACGGGATCAGGCGTTCTGCGCCTGCGTCTTGCCCATAAACGGCAAAGGTAATTCCCAAGCGTCGAAACAGCACCTCGGCTTCACGTTGCTTCTGAGATAGTGCTTCCAGGGGCAAGGAAAATAGCTGGGTAGCTACATCCCTGTATTGATCGCGCACTTCCCCTTCCGGGGAGTGCATTTCGTTGAACGCGGCTGGTTTAGACAATATGGTTGTAGATTCACGCATCGTCGCACTCTGCTCAGGCCATGGATACTCACGGCACTTCTATAAATCACATTGTTCTCTCTTGGTAATGCAAGCAATATGCCAGCACGAGAATTGTTTTAATTTATTGTTTTTTAATGTTTTTGTAAGTTATTTAGGTGATGAATAGGATCGGGCGCTCTTTTCAGGTGCGGAGGCGAAGGGGTAGGCACCTGCCCGGTGCGCTACCTGAACTTGCGATGGCGAATTAGCATCGGGCTTGCGTAGAAGGGTCAGACATTTCAACCTAAAAACGGCGATTTTTCCACGAAAGACACGAAAGACACGAAATAAATCAATACATTGCATTGATTTAAGTCATTCACCCATTGGGTGATGATCAACAGCTGGTTATCTCTTTGAATATTTTGCGAGCTTTCGCCTTACGGCGAAATGTCTGCTTACCCCATTTCGTGCTTTTTGTGTTTTTCGTGGACAACTGCTTTTTCTAGGTTCAAACAGGGTGATTATTCCAGCGCGATGAAGTCGGAACAGAGGGAGGCCGCTCCGGGAAGCTGTCTGTAATTTGACCATAGCTGTCGGTATACGCTGAAAACTGTCAGGATTGTTGACGCCATTGGAATATGAACCAGTAGCGATCGCCAAATACAGGAGGGTGTTATTTTGCTATTAGGTTTTCTTACCGGCAACTCTATCGTCGATCGGTGAAACTCACAATTTGCTCAATGCCAAATTTGCATTTTCAGCGAATACTTCAAACTGGGCTGCCGGCAGCGGCTTGCTGTAAAAATAGCCCTGTACCTCATCGCAGCCCTGTGCGCTCAAGAACTCGAGTTGCTCCGCTGTCTCGACGCCTTCAGCAATGGTTTGCAGACCGAGACTTTTTGCCATGCTGATAATCGCCGCAACAATGGCTTTGTCTTCCAGATCGGTACTGATGTCGCGTACAAAAGACTGGTCGATCTTGAGTTTGTACACCTTGAATTTTTTCAGGTAGCTCAGTGACGAATAGCCCATGCCAAAATCATCTATCGACATGCGGATGCCGCGTTGATGCAAATTGTTCATCATCGCGATCGCTCCCACCGGGTCCAGCATCGCCGTGCCCTCGGTCAGTTCCAACTCCAGATATTCCGGAGGTAACCGGGCTTCATTGAGAATGCTTGTCACCAAATCCGGCAAGCTGGGGTGACGGAACTGCACTGCCGACAGATTGACCGAGATAATCATCGGTGAGTGACCGTTGTCTATCCAGCGCTTCATCTGTTGTACAGCCGTGCGCAGCACCCATTCCCCAATGGGTAAAATTAACCCGCTATCTTCTGCGACGGGGATGAATTCTGCCGGTGATACCGTGCCCAATTCTGGGTGCTGCCAGCGCAGCAAGGCTTCAGCCCCGATGATGCGCCCATCTCTGATGGATACTTGCGGCTGGTAATAAACCTGGAGCTGGTCGCGTTCCAGCGCATGACGCAACGCATTGACCAATTGCAGATTGCGGGCCGCGCGTTCCTGCATTTCTGCGGTAAAGAAACGGTAGCCATCGCGGCCATCCTGTTTGGCCCGATACATGGCGGTATCGGCACTTCTGGACAGTGTTTCCAGGTCCACACCATCGTAGGGGTAAAGGGCGATGCCGACCGATGCGGTCACAACCAGGTCGTAGAGGTCAATCTGGTAAGGCTCGGAGATGACGTGTAATAACTTCTGCGCTACTTGTGCGGCGCCTCCCGCGTCACAACCAGGCAACATCAGAATGAATTCATCACCGCCCAGGCGAGATGCCGTATCTTCCTCACGCAGAACCGATTGCAAACGTTTTGCAACTTCGACCAGAAAAGTATCGCCCACACTGTGGCCAAGCGTGTCATTGATATCCTTGAAACGGTCAAGATCGACGAACATGAGCGCCAGGTATCCGTTACTGCGCTTCGCCAGGCTCAGCGCATATTTGAGATGTTCGGCCAGCTGGATGCGGTTGGGCAAGCCAGTGAGCACATCGAAATTGGCCAGATACTGAATACGTTCCTCGGCGTGCCTTCGCTCGGTGACATCCTCCTTGATGCCCAGGTAGTGGGTGATCTGTCCTGTGTCTTCCCGCATAGGCGAAATGTACACAGACTCGATGTATTCGGTGCCGTCCTTGCGTTTATTGAAGAGCTCTCCTTGCCAGCTTTCCCCGCGATTCAGACAAGCCCACATGCTGTCGTAGGTTGTGCGTGGTGTTTTGCCGGATTTCAACAGGCGCGGGTTTTTTCCGATGACCTCGTCGAGGCTGTATCCGGTCGTTTTGACGAAAGCCGTGTTGACATACTCAATCCTTGCATCGAGATCCGTGATAAGGATGACGTTGGGACTTTGCTCGACTGTCTGCGACAGCTTGCGCAACTGATCCTGCTCCCGCTTGCGTTCGGCTTCGTTGTTGAAACGATCCAGCGCGAAGCCGATATCCATCGACATTTCAACCAAAAGATTCTGTGCCGCCTTATCGAACGCATCGACTGTATCGGAATACAGAATGAATGCGCCCACAGCGATGCCATTTCGATGCAAAGGCAGCGAAGCCATGGCATGCCAGCCAAATTTCATGCCCCCCTCACGCCAGGCGGCGGTAGCGGGGTCCTGGTAAAAGTCCTGACACCAGTAGGGTTGGTTTCCGCGCATGGCAGTTCCGGTGGGGCCTTGTCCGCTTGCTTTGTTCGCATCCACCGAGACTTCGATCCCTTCCAGAAATTCAATGCCGATACCGAATGAAGCCACTGGTTTGATCAGTTTGTTTGCCTCATCCAGCATGCCGATCCACGCCATTTTCATGCCGCCGAAAACGACCGCGTCGCGGCAGACTTGCGGGAGCAATTCCGCCTCGCAGGCACAGCGCACGATGGCCTGGTTGCATTGACTCAGTGCGGCGTAGAGCTGGGTTAATCGCAGCACTTGAGCCTCGGCAAGCTTGCGCTCGGTGATGTCGCGAATGATCCCCAGCAGGTTGCCATCGGGCATCGTGATGGCAGTCACCTCCGCCGCAAAGGTGGAACCATCCTTGCGGCGCAGCCGCCACTCGCGCAGGTAATGGTTTTCGGTTTTGATCGCCTGCAACGCGGGTTCGATATACTGGATCTCGGCCGGAAAAACGATATCCGAGGCGTGCAAACCAATCAATTCGTCGCGGGTATAGCCGAGCATCCGGCACATGACAGGGTTGGTGCCGAGATAGTAACCCCCACTATCGGTAATGACGATGCCATCCGGTGCGTGCTCAAAGAGTAAGCGATAGCGTGCCTCGCTTTTCTGTAGCGCAACCTCCATCTGCTTGCGCTCGGTAATGACGTTGGCCGACGCGACAAGAAACTCGATCTTCCCGCTCTCTTCGCGCAGCGGTTGCAGAGAGAAATCAAGGATGATGAACTGGTTTTCCCCCACCCGCACTTGCACGTCATAGCGCGAACCCTCGCCCTGAACAGCGCGTTCGATGGCGGCACGCAGTTGTTGCTGAACCGGCTCGGAGTATGACCACCAGTAGGTCAGTTCAACTGGCTTTCCCAAGACATCAGCGGCTTGCAGCCCTGCCGCCGCCAGCGCCGATAGGCTGGCTTCGATCACCGTTCCGTCGGTTGTCAACAAACCCATGAATGTCTCCGGGCCAAGGCCGTCAATCATCTTGCGCAGCCGTGCCTGGCTTGCTTTCAGCGCAGTTTCTGTCCGGTGGTGGGTGATGGCGATGGCAGCAGTATGCGTGGCGGTGTCGATGAGTCGCAGTTGCGCGGGTTGCGGCAGTCCGGGCTGGCGGTAATACATCGCGAAGGTGCCGAGCACGCGTTGCTGCTTGTCGAAAATCGGCGTGGACCAGCAGGCGTGCAACCCGTGGGGCAGCGCCGCCGCTCTGTAAACTGCCCAGAGCGGATTGGTGGCAATTTCTTCTACAAACACTGCCTCCTTACGGTAGGCGGCTGTGCCGCACGATCCGGCGCATGGCCCGATCATCAGGCCATCCACTGCCGCCACGAATTCCGCCGGCAGGCTCGGCGCGGCGCCGTGTCGAAGGTGAATACCGTCCTCGTCGAGCAGGAGTATGGAACACAGCATTCCCGGCGATTGTGCCTCGATCAGCCGCACCAGTGCGGTCAGCGTATCCGGCAAAGGGGTTCCGGTGGCGATCATCTCCAGGATCTGCTTCTGCCCGTCAAGCAGGGTTTCCATGTGTTTGCGCTGGGTGACGTCGTGCGCAATCCCGAGAATCTGGTTTACTTGTCCATGCTCATCCCGGGTAAATGGGGTTTCCCGACTATGCAGCCAGTGCCAAACACCCTGTTTATCCCGGATGCGGTATTCGATAGAGCGGATTTCTTCATTCGAGGCGTCTTTCCATGCGGCATGGTTTGCGGAGATAGTGGGCAAGTCGTCAGGGTGGAAAAGCCGGATCACATCGCTGCTCATAGCCTGCGTCTCCTCAGGCGTATAACCAAGGGCGGTAAGCCAGTGCCGGTTGACATAGATATTTTTCTGTTCTGACAGATCGAAAATATAGACCGTGCCCGGTTCAGTCTCCAAAATCCGCTCAAGCATGTGCGTTTTATCTTGAAGCTTAGACTCAAGTTTTTTGCGCCGGCTGATGTCGCGCACACTGGAAAGAATGGCTCGTTCACCCAGATAAATGATGGGGCAGGAATAGATTTCCACCTGCAGTTCGCTACCGTTTTTGCACCGGTGTATCCACTCGAACTGTTCGGGAGAGTCCAGGACTTTATGCAGCCGGGGCAAGATTTCACCCCTCAGATGCGGTGCAGCCAGGTCAGAAACATTCATCTGCATCAACTCATCTGCACTGTAGCCATACCGTAAGGTAGCAGTCAGGTTTGCATTGAGTATCTGACCAGTGGAATCAATTATAAAAATCGCATCGGAAATCGCATCGAATATCATGCGGAAATCAGCATTTTTATCAGGCGGAATATTTTTTCCCATGTTCGATTCCGTTGAGATTATCGTGAGCCCCTGAATTACTATAGCAAATGCGGGTTTGATTTTATTGCCAAATTTTGGCTATCAATTCGCGCTGCCATCAAGCCGGAAGATGTTGTTCCTATTTGCCAGGCCGAGGACGCAAGCAGGGGCACCCCGTTTGTAGATAAGATACGGGCTGGAATGAAAGTGTGCTGCAGTCTTGCCGTTGCGCTTGCGAATTGAAGGGGTGCCTAACAATAACAGTGCGTCGATAACCAATGCGGCAGCGGATTCGCTGACTTACGCCTGCCAAACCCCATAGCCGGCCTCACGCAGGCCGATCGCTAACTCCACTTCCATGTCGCGCGCGCCCTCATAGGGCATCGGGTTGTAAACTTCGTAGAGCTC
>JANMKH010000553.1:0-2242 GCA_031371965.1 Sulfuriferula sp. | reverse complement strand
GCACAAACCGCGGATTGGCTGCAATAAACGCTTCGACCACCTGTTCGTTTTCTTCCGGCAGCAAACTGCAGGTGGCATATACCAGCCGTCCGCCCGACTTCACCAAGCGCGACGCGGCAGCTAAAATCGCCGCCTGCTTGGCAGACAGCTCGGCTACGCTATCCGGCGACTGGCGCCATTTCAGATCGGGGTTGCGGCGTAGCGTGCCCATACCGCTGCACGGCGCGTCCACCAGCACGCGGTCAATCTTGCCGGCCAGGCGCTTGATGCGGGTGTCGTTTTCACTGGTAATCAGTTGCGGCGTGAGGTTGGACAAACCGGAACGCTTGAGCCGCGGTTTGAGCTTGGCCAAGCGTTTTTCCGACACGTCGAACGCATACAACCTCCCCGAGGAATGCATCAGCGCGCCCAGCAGCAGCGTTTTTCCCCCCGCCCCGGCACAAAAATCCACCACCATCTCGCCACGGCGCGGAGCAACCAGATAGCCCAACAGCTGGCTGCCTTCATCCTGGATCTCGAATTTTCCTTCCAGAAACGGTTTGTATTTGGCCAGCACCGGCTTGTCGGCCAGCCGGATGCCCATCGGGGAGTATGGCGTGGCGGTTGCAGTGATGCCGGCCGCGTTGAGCACGTCAATCATTTCATCGCGCTTTGCAAGCAGCGTGTTGACGCGCAAATCCAGCGGTGCCGGGCGCAACAGCGCCTGGGCCAGCCGCGTCGCTGCCACTTCGCCATAGACTGCCAACAAGCGCTCCGCCAACCAATCCGGCATATCCCATTGCACCGCCAGCGGCTGCGTCGCCAGGTCCAGCGCCTTGATTTGCGGCACCATGTCCAGCTCCGGGCCGCGCAGATGCGGCTCCAGCTGGCGCATGTTCATACCCTGCACGCGCACCAGCCAGGCCAGCGCCAACTGCCGGGGCGTGCCTTTGCCAGTCGCAGTCTCCAGCGAGCGCTTGCGGCGCAGCACGCCAAATACCAGTTCCGCGATAAAGGCGCGATCCTTGTTACCCAGCATCGGGTTTTCGCGAAAATAGCGGCTCAATACCGCGTCAGCCGGCGCATCCAGAGGCAACACCGCACGTAGCGCGGTAATGGCTTGTTCGAGGGGGAGATAGGGATAAGACATGGGTTTTACGGGTTCGACATTGCCTTGCAGTTTAGCGGAAACGGCTGGTGTCGACCACGCCAAGCGGTACACGCAGTTTGCCGCAAGGGGTTAAATATCAGATAATTCCGCTGTTTATCCCTGCCTCGCTCTTCATTAAAGCGATTTACCGACTCTGAGGTGACCCTTGAAAGACCTGCTCGCCTGCAATCTGTGGCTGTATAAAGTTTTCCCATTTCTGCGCTGGTGGCCGATAGTCAACCGCAATACTACCAAGACTGACCTGACGGCCGGTCTGACCGGGGCAATGATCGTGCTGCCGCAAGGCGTGGCATTTGCCACCATTGCCGGCTTACCGCCCGAGTATGGTTTGTATGCGGCAATGGTCCCTGCGGTAATCGCCGCCCTGTTCGGGTCCAGCTGGCACCTGGTGTCGGGCCCGACCACTGCCATTTCGATAGCCGTGTTTGCCTCGGTCAGCCCTTTGGCCGAACCCGGATCGGCACAGTTCATCAGCCTGGTACTTACCCTCACCTTCCTCACCGGAATTTTCCAGCTCATCATGGGTCTGGCGCGCATGGGCGCATTGGTCAACTTCATCTCGCACACCGTGGTGATCGGCTTCACCGCGGGCGCTGCGGTGCTGATCGCAGCCAGCCAAATCAAGCACTTCCTAGGGCTCAACATGGCACGTGGCTTGCCTTTCCACGAGATTCTGCATCAGGTGTTTTTGCAGTTGGACAAAATCAATCCTTATGTCACCGCTGTAGGTATCATCACCCTGCTCACCGGCATCGTGGCGCGCAAACTGATGCCCAAGCTGTACATGATTATTGCCATGGTGGTGGGTAGCGTGGCCGCGCTTATCATCAACCATTATGCTGGTGGCGAGGCCGTTACCCACATCAAGACTGTGGGCGCATTGGCCGCGCATCTACCGCCATTGACCGTGCCCGACTTTTCCCTCAAAGCCATTAGTCAGGTGATCTTCCCGGCACTCATCGTCACCATGCTGGCGCTGACTGAAGCGGTATCGATCTCGCGCGCCATCGCGGTGAAATCCGAGCAACGCATCGACGGCAACCAGGAATTCATCGGCCAGGGCTTATCCAATATTTTCGGCAGTTTCTTTTC
>JANMKH010000532.1:0-3638 GCA_031371965.1 Sulfuriferula sp. | reverse complement strand
CCAAGGCGCCGCCCAGCCAGAGGCTGCCCAAGGGATAGCGCAATACCACCCATACCAGAATGCTGACGCTCACCAGCGCCAGTGGATTGATGCCTCCGAGACCATCTGAATATTGAGCGAGCGATTCTGGGTTGGCGTTGTCTGCTGTTGGCACAACATGTGTCTCTTGCCGCGCGGCACTGTGCCGGGCAGTCGTGTTCAAGGCGTTCATCCAGACCAGCACGCGATATCCTGCTGCCGCTGCCAGCGCGGCCAGCATGACATTGGTCGGGTCGGGGTGTTGCGTGGGCTGAAACAGCTTGCTGAATTCAACCACCGCTGCGATCAGTGCGGCCAGCAGCGCCGGTACCGTTGCCCCCATCCGGCGCAGCGCTCCTAATTGCCATAAATATGCCAGCACACCGAGCGGTGAATAAGCGGCCAGCACCATCAGCAAACTGGAGAGTGCCAGAGCCTCTGAGGTGTAATAGTGGTAATAGAACGGCAGGAAGTGCACTTCAGGCAGCCGCGCCAAACCATCATGCCAGCCCAGCCAGCCGGAAAGGTGATCGTTTTGCAGGACCACCACGGCGATCAGATAAAATGGCAACGCGAGCGCCGCCAACCATCGAATCTGCAGCCGTACCTGGGCGGTAAAGGCATGCGCCAGCAGCCTCTGATACACGACTGCCCCCAGCCCCATGCCCAGCGCGCGGGTCAATACCGACGCGCCTTGCGAGATACCCGACTCCAGAAACAACTGCGTAATCTCGATCAGCACACCCAGCAGAGCACCCGCGCCCATCGTGACCAGCATCTGCGCTGCCTTCGGTCCGCGCAGCCAACGCGCCATCAATGCGCCAAGCGGCGCCACGACGAGAGCTTCCTCCACCAATCTGGCAACACAACGCAGTGCATCACTGCAAACAACCGGTGACACGAACCAACTGTCACGGCCTGTTGCAAGTCGCGTGGCAAGCTCATTCGACGCTATCACAAAATCATATGGGAACAGACTCAGCGCCAGGTAGCTGAGCAGATACAACACAAACGCCGCGGTCAGCGCCGCATCCCCCCCTTCACTCAGACGCGAGAAACGGTGTGCGATGGCCTCGCCGGCCAGCAACCATAACCCCGTACCCAGCACGCTACCAATAACTTCAGCGACGATGTCATTGAGCGAAACAGTACGTGGCGGAAAATACATTTGAGTAAACTCAATGCCCAACGCGAGCGCTACACATACCGCCAGGGTGACGATGCTCGCCGCCCAATAACCCGCACTACTGCGCGGACGCTGTGCCCACATCAACAGGAACGCCAATGGCATATACAGCACCAGGTTTGCGACCCAGTCAGCGCGTGAAATAGTATCCATCGCCAGCCAGGGAATCGCACCGAAATGCTGTAATGCCTGATCCCATGGCACATCTTTAAAATCCAGTGGCACCAGACTTCCGTAAATCACAAAGCACAGGTAGGCCAGCGCCGTGTACGTGATCAATGTGCTGTGCTCTGGCTTGTTGCTCATGAATCCCCCTTATTTGCGCTGCGGGCGTGCCAGCAAGAGTGGTGTACTTGCAGAGGGCCGTGCGCTGGACAATGCACCCATATCATCCAGATTACGGTGTTGTCCGGCATAGTCGTGCGTCAGTTCAAACAGCCCGTTCAGGCGTTCAGCAGACACACGCAGCCGGCGTATTGGCGTGGCATCCAACTCAGGCGGCGCTGCGTCCGGGCGCCGTAGATACAGCTCGGCACTGGCATAGTCCTGCGCCAGATTACCTGCATCTACCAGGCCTGCCACGGCCCGACCAGCGAAGATCAAATTATGCGTGAACGTCATCTCTGCCACCGGTGTATCCGGCAGATGCAGCAAGCGTACGCCGTCTCCGCTGGCGACAATGGTGTTGTAGGCAATCACGATATTTTTCGGAATATCGTGATGCGGCTGGATATGCACTGCGTCGCCCGCCGGGTTGACGAAGATATTGTTGTACAGCGCAATATTGCCTTCCCCCTGAAACAGGGCTTCGGTCGGGTTGTCATAGAAAAAATTGGCGTACATCAGGTAGCGATCATTCACGCCGTTGCCCGTAAGCGGCCAATGCCCCACCAGCACATTGGGGCGCGCCAGCTGGCCACTGCTGGCATTGTTTGCTTTGCTGAACACGTTGTGGTGGATGATGGTCTGCCGGGCTGTGACGGGCATTCCGGGCACACTGGCGCGGCCGGTCTGGTGCTTGATTTGCAGGTTGTAGCCCAGCGTGTCGGCGATATAGTTATATTCGATCACACCGCCGACAAATGCGTCGCTGCCATCCGAATTACCGAGGTACATACCGGTGCCCGCGCCGAGAATCACATTGTCGCGAATCACCCAGTCCCATGCCGGGCATTTGGTGGAGATACCCACGGTCTGCTGATTATTGCCGTGCCCCTGGATCAGCAAGTTGGTCAGCGTAATATGATGCGCAAAATGCGCATGGCCTTCGGCACGCACGCCGTCCACCGGCAGGTTGCCGCCATCGAGGACCAGATCACGGATTTCAACATAAGCCGAATCCACAATGCTCACCGTGTTGGCGCCGGAACGGGCATGAAACACCGCGCGCGCCGGCGCAGTTGGCCCGGCAATGACGATGTAGCGAGTTGGCAAACCACTGAGGTAATGTACCGGCAAGCCCTGCATGTAGTCACCTGCGACGAGCTGCAGATGGTCACCGGGCTTCAGGGTCTGTATCAGTGTGTGATAATTGATTGGATTGGCGCTGATTATTCGTGCTTCAGCCGTAACAGCCATCCCCGCCCAGAGGATGATTACCGCCTGCCACACATAGCGCCAGGCCGCAGTCACGATGCTAATCCGGCAAGCCGGCAAGTTTCTGTTCAAGCTGGCGTACCAGGGCATTGACGTTCTGCCGGCTGGTGTCGATTACCACATCGGCCACTTCGCGATACAGCGGGTCACGCTGAGTGTACAACTCGCGCAAGCGCGCCTTGGGGTCGGCTGTTTGCAATAACGGACGATTGCGGTCATGGCGCGTGCGCTGCCATAATTCCTCCACCGCACCGCGCAGATATACGACCGTACCGCGCGACTTCAGCAAGGCTCGGGTTTGCGCACTCAACACTGCTCCACCGCCGGTGGCCAACACCACATTGTCGAGGCTGCTCAACTCGTCAATGACCGCTTCTTCACGCCTGCGAAAACCCGTCTCACCCTCTACCTCGAATATCACCGGAATCGTTACGCCATTGCGGCGTACGAGTTCATGGTCGGAATCATAAAAGCTTTTATCAAGGTGTCTGGCCAGCAACTTACCCACTGTCGTTTTGCCGGCACCCATCAGGCCGACCAGAATAATATTGGTATGTTTATCAGTCATGGCAGGATTGTAGCGAAAGCTGACGCTGCTACCTAGCCGGCAATTTGAACGAACGTAAAAAAAGCGGGCTATGCCCGCTTTTTTTTCTGGATGAGATTCTAACGCAACTCCATATTATCCTTGATAATGCGCGGTGTGAGGAATATCAGCAATTCGGTTTTACCATCTTGCTTGTTCGTCGTTTTGAACAAATTTCCGAATACCGGAATATCTCCCAACAAGGGTACCTTGTTTACATCTGTGCGCACGGTTTGTTCATAAATTCCACCC
>JANMKH010000512.1:0-5372 GCA_031371965.1 Sulfuriferula sp. | reverse complement strand
GTGTTGGATGGCCTGCCGCAACCATTTCCCTTTGAACGGGTGCCACATTCCGCGATACCTCCGGTTTGGATAAAACGCTTGGGAACTTATCGTGCTGTTACAGATGACACATTCGATTTTCAGAATATTCATCTTGAGGTGGAAAACGGCATGCTTGTTTTACGGTTGCAAGTCTCCACCAGCAAAACATGGGGGGTAAATAACGTTGCTGCACGCATCGCAATCATGCCGATCTCCAACGATGAGGCAATTATCGTGGGCGCCGGAGACGCAGAAGGTGGTGTAATACGCGCAATCCAGCAGGGTAATAAAGACGCACTGTTCTATTCAGGTTATGTATTCAGCCGCAGCGAACTCCGACACGAGTAAAGGCTGCCCTTAACCCGCAGCAAGCAGGGTGCACAGAACACTGAAAACCTCGACTAACTGATCACTCCCGTTCGGAAGGAAATCATCATGAAAAACATAATTCGCGTACTGTTAATGGTAACTATGGTGAACCTTTCTGCATGCAGCATCGATTCGGCAAAACGCGTGACTTATGAGACATTACATAATATGAAAGAGCAGCAGTGTTTGAGAAATAACTTGTCTGATTGCTCAAAAAGGGAAAGTTACGACGACTATGAACTCCAACGGAATAAGCTGAATTTACCAAGCAATTAAACTGGATGGCGGTCTGCATGCCGTCATGAAACCTGTTCGGCTACCGGAATTGCAACATGCTTCGACCTATCCCAATACGCTTGACGCTACTTGCAGTGATCGCCTTGACCGGTTGCAGCGTGGGACCGGCCTATCACGCGCCCGCACCCATCACCGCCGCTCGCTGGTATGCCCCGCTGCCCCATGCGGGCAGCAGCACTGAACTCGGGCTATGGTGGCAGCAGTTCGATGACCCCGCCCTCAGCGCGCTGATTACCGACGCCGAGCGCGACAGCCCGACACTGGCGCAGGCACTGGCGCGCATCGCGCAGGCGCGCGCTAGCCTGACTGTAAGCGAAGCGGCAAGCTATCCGAGTGCCAACGCCAGTGCGCAGACTACACGCAGCAAGAGCGTCTCCAGCTTTTTTTCCGGCATGCAAACAGCCAGCAGCCTGGCTGTGGATGCCGCTTGGGAGCTGGACTTGTTCGGCGCCAACCGGCGTGGACGCGAAGCCGCTGTCGCCCGGATGCAGGCGCGTGCAGCGGACTGGCACGATGCGCGCGTATCGCTGGCCGCCGAAGTGGCGGACAACTACATGAATCTGCGCGCCTGTGAAGCGCTGGTCGCGCGGTATCGGCAAGACCTGACATCGCGCCAGGACAGCGCCCGCCTCACCCAGCTCAAAACCGATAACGGCTTTAGCAGCCCCGCCGATGCTGCGCTGACCAGCGCCTCGGCAGCCGAGGCCGCGACGCGTCTGACCGCCCAACAAGCCGAATGTGATCTCAGTATCAAAGCGCTGGTCGCCCTCACCGGACAGGCGGAACCCGCATTGCGCAGCCAGTTGGCAAGCCACATCGGCCAGTTGCCACGCTTGCCTGCATCAGGCGTGACCAGCGTGCCTGCGCAACTGCTCAACCAGCGCCCCGATCTGGCCGCCGCCGAGCGCGATCTGGCGGCTGCCCGTGCCGACATCGGCGTAGCCGAAGCCAAACGCTATCCGAGCATCAGCCTGTCCGGCTCGGTTGGCTTGACGGCGATCAGTTTCGGCGGCCTGTCGAGCAGTGGCAACACCTGGTCATTTGGACCGACAGTGAAGCTGCCGCTATTCGACGGCGGCAAAAGCCGCGCCAACGTTGCAGATGCCCAGGCGCGTTACGATGAGGCGCTGGCCAATTATCAACAGCGTGCCCGTACTGCCGTCAAGGAAGTGGAACAGGCATTGGTAACACTCGACAGCGCCAGCACGCGGGAAGGCAGTGCCCGCACCGCTGCACAAGGCTATCAGGTGTTTTTCAACGCCAGTGAAGCCCGCCTGAAAACCGGCAGCGGCAGTCTGCTGGATGCTGAAGAAGCACGCCGCAACCTGCTCAATTCACAAGCCAGCCTGGTCAACATCCAGCGTGAACGGCTTGGCGCCTGGATCAGCCTGTACAAGGCCATGGGCGGCGGCTGGACGCAAACGGTCAGCGAACCTGAATCCATTGCAAACAGGCACCCGTGACATGCGTAAATTATCCAGAAAATCCCTGATTATCCTCGTGCTGGTGCTGGCCATAGCTGGCGCGGCAGTGTGGATAAGCCAATCCGGCAATAAACGGACCACGCCCGCCAGTGTACCCAAAGCTGCGCTGGCGGTGAATGTCATCCACCCGCAATACCATGACTGGCCGATCAGCCTGGTCGCCAACGGCAATATTACCGCCTGGCAGGAGGCCGTCATCGGCAGTGAAACCGGCGGCATCCGCCTAGCCAGCGTCGACGTTAATGTGGGCGCCGTGGTCAAACGCGGTCAAGTGCTGGCGCAATTTGCCACCTCCACGCTGCAGGCGGACATTGACCAGCAGCAAGCCAACATCGCCGAGGCCGAGGCCAATCTGGCGGATGCGCAAGCCAACGCCGTCCGCGCGCGTGCACTGCAAGGCAGCGGCGCCCTCAGTACCCAGCAGATCGAGCAGTACCAGACTACCGCCCGCACCGCGCAAGCACGGCTGGATGCGGCCCGCGCCCAGCTCAAGACCCAGCAGCTGCGCTTCAGGCAGGCGCGCATCGTGGCGCCGGACGATGGGGTGATTTCGTCGCGCAGCGCTACCGAGGGTGCAGTCGTGCCCACCGGGCAGGAGCTGTTTCGCCTGATCCGGCAGAACCGTCTGGAGTGGCGCGCGCAGGTCACTGCCACCGAACTGGCGCGGGTCCGGCCTGGCCAGCGGGTGAGTGTGGTCACAGCCAGCGGCGCGCGGGTGGCGGGCAAGGTGCGCATGCTGGCGCCGACGGTGGATACCGCGACGCGCACCGCGCTGGTTTATGTGGATTTGCCCACCGGCAGCGCGGGACGTGCAGGCATGTTCGCCACCGGCAGCTTCGAACTGGGCCAGGCGCAGGCGCTCACCCTGCCGCAATCTGCCGTGGTGATGCGCGACGGGTTCAACTATGTATACCGGGTCAGCGCCGACAACCATGCGCTGCAAACCAAAGTGCGCGTCGGGCGACGCATCGGGGACCGCGTCGAAATCACCGCCGGTATCCAGTCCGAAGCCAGCGTGGTGGCTGCGGGCGGCGGCTTTCTCGCTGACGGCGATTTGTTGCGCGTGGTGCCCATGACGGCTAACACGCAATGAACGTATCGGCCTGGTCGATCCGCAACCCGATCCCGGCCATCCTGCTGTTTGCGTTGCTGACCGTGGTCGGCATCATCAGCTTTCGCAGCATGGGCATCCAGGATTTCCCCGACATCGAGCTCCCCACGGTAACGGTCAGCGCCAGTCTGGAAGGCGCCGCCCCAGCACAGCTGGAAACCGACATCGCGCGTAAGCTGGAAAACAGCGTGGCCACACTGGGCGGCGTCAAGCACCTCTACACCACCATCACCGAAGGCGCGGTGACGATATATGTGGAATTCAACCTGGAGAAAGACCCTGCCGAGGCGGTGAATGACGTGCGCGATGCCATCAGCCGCACCCGCGCGGATTTGCCGGGCGACATGCGCGATCCGGTGATCTCCAAGGTGACCACCTCCGGGCGGGCGATTCTGACTTACACCGTTGCCTCCAGCCGGCTCGATGAGGAGGCCCTGTCGTGGTTTGTGGACAACAGCGTGGCCAAAACACTGCTCGCCGTGCCCGGCGTGGGCAAGGTGTCGCGCGTGGGTGGCGTGGATCGCGAAGTGCGCGTCACCCTCGACCCGGAACAGCTCGCCGCACTCAATGTATCCGCCGCCGACATCTCGCGCCAGTTAAAGCGCGTGCAGCAGGAAGCCCCGGGCGGGCGCGGCGACGTAAGCGGCGCGCAGCAATCGGTGCGCACCATCGCCACGATACACAGCGCAGCCCAGCTTGCCGCGCTGGATATTCCGCTTGGCGACGGGCGCAGCGTGCGCCTGGATCAGGTGGCGCAGGTGGCCGATACGGTGAGAGAACGCACTGCGCTGGCGCTGCTCGACGGCAAGCCAGTGGTCGGCTTTGAAATCACACGCAGCAAGGGCGCCAGCGAAGTCACCGTGGCTAAAGGCGTGCGCGCCGCCATCGCGCAACTCGCCCGGCAGCAACCCAAGCTGAAATTTGTCGAGGCATTTGACTCGGTGGCGCCGGTGCAGGATTCCTACGACGGTTCCATGGACCTGCTCTACGAAGGGGCGCTCCTGGCAATCGTCGTGGTGTTGTGGTTTCTCAAAAGCTGGCGTGCCACGCTGGTCGCGGCAACCGCCCTGCCGCTGTCCATCATTCCCACCTTCATCGCCATGCACTACCTGGGCTTCAGCCTGAATACCGTGACCTTGCTGGCGCTGGCGCTGGTCGTAGGCATCCTGGTGGACGACGCGATCGTGGAAATCGAAAACATCGTACGCCATCTACGCATGGGCAAGTCGCCATTCCAGGCCGCGCTCGAAGCCGCAGACGAAATCGGCCTGGCGGTGATCGCCACCACGTTTACGCTGGTGGCGGTATTTCTGCCTACTGCGTTCATGAGCGGCATACCGGGTAAATTTTTCAAGCAGTTCGGCCTGACCGCAGCCATCGCCGTACTCGCGTCGCTGCTGGTGGCGCGCCTGCTCACACCGATGATGGCGGCTTATCTGCTCAAGCCCATGCCGCAAAAAACCCGGCCCAGTTGGCTGATGACGCACTATCTGCGCTGGATGCAGGCGTGTCTGCGCCACCGTTACCGTACCGCGCTGGCGGCCGCGCTGTTTTTTGCCGGCTCTATCGCACTGATCCCCCTGCTGCCGACCGGTTTTGTGCCGCCTGCCGATCGCAGCCAGACCTTTGTGAACATCGAGCTACCACCCGGCAGCACGCTGGACGATACCCGTGCGATTGCCGAACAGGCGCGCCATATAATCAATCAGGTAAAGGACGTCACCCAGGTGTATACCAGCATCGGCGGCGGTTCCGGCGGTGGCGACCTGTTCTCGCAGGGCGCCTCCAGTAGCACACGCAAGGCCACGCTCTCGCTACGCCTCACCCACCGCACCGAGCGCGCACGCTCGCAACAGGCCATTGAGGCCGAACTTCGCAACCAGCTGCAAATCCTGCCCGGCGCGCGCGTTACCGTGGGCGGCGGCGACAGCGGCGAGAAAATGCAACTGGTGCTATCCGGCAGGCGCACGCGGATGGGGATTTGGCGCTCCGCCAGGTTGAGCTTGGCCAGCCCGGTGCTGTAATCGCCACTGGTGGCGATACGCAGGGTGTCGCCGATGCTGGCAGCGGTCACCCCCAGGTCGGCGGCG
>JANMKH010000511.1:0-14143 GCA_031371965.1 Sulfuriferula sp. | reverse complement strand
GGTCGATGTGGGACAGGCCGTGCACGTGGAGGCCCGTGTCGATGCTCCAGTTAGCCAGGCTGGGGAACAGCAGGCCGAACACGCCCGCAGTCATATAGGCGGCGCCGCCCCACAGCAGGGTGCGTGCGGCCGTTGTCAGAGCCACCGCACGTATTGCCTGGGGAGAAAGCTTGCGGCTGGCCGCCATACGACCGAACAAGGCACCCGCCACTGCTTGCACGATCAGGGTGCCCAGTCCGAACAGGGCGCCGGGTAACCAGCCCCAGGCGGCGCTGGGCATTGCAGGTGCCAGGGTGGTGTAGAGAATGAGGGCAAAGGCGCCGAAGCCCCAGCCGGCGACAAAGCCGTGTAGCGCCGGCATCCAGCCAGTCATGCGGGTCCAGTGAATGGTTTCGGGCGTGTCATCCAGGCGATCTTGCTGGCACTCACCGATCAGGTGCAGGTGCATGGCACGACGCTGGCGCAGCATCAGCCAGCCGCCGCCTGCCATCAACAGGCCGATGGGCACGAACAAGGCCTGGTTCAGCCAGTCATTCTGCATCCATTTCGACAGCCCCAGCCACGCCAATTCGCTGGCGATCGCGCGCTGCACAGTGAAAGTCAGCGAGAACAGCAGCCCGGCACGCAGACCCTTGCGGGTGGAGTAGCTACCGACTGCATAGCTGAAGGTGATGGGCCAGGTGTGCTCGTCCGGCACCATGCCGTGGACCAGGCCCAGCAGTAATGCGGTGACCAGTGCGGCGGCAACGCCTGGGTGGGTGGGATTCCACAGATCGATAAATTCCATGATGCGCAGGATAGCACGCACGCTTTCAACCAGTGTGATGCAGCCGGAACAGTCTCCGCCACACTGACTGGGCTTATGCCGTTATGTGTGACACCGCACAGACCGCGTCTGCATTTACGTCTAAATTTCATCCTGTCGGTCAGGTTCGCGTGGCAATGCGGTATGCACCGCATTGATCGACATGGGTACCCGGTCGTCAACTGAATCGTCGTGTGGAAATTATCCTGTCCGACGAGGGTGTCAATGCCGCACCACGCTGAGTGATCTATAGTGAAAGTCTACGCACCGTTATGAAAATAACAGGGCTGGATACGGATTTTAATTGACGCTACGAGGAGAGAAGAATGTTAGGGACAATACTGCTGATTGTGGTGATCCTGATGCTGATTGGTGCATTCCCAAGCTGGCCACACAGCAGGGGATGGGGGTACGGTCCGAGCGGCGGATTGGGATTGATATTGATCATCCTGGTTATTTTGCTGCTGCTGGGGCGGATATAACGCACTGGAACAGATTTGCCGCCGGGCAAATAAACACTCACAGGACGCGTCACCTGACCGTGAGTAAATTTTGTTTTTTTGTATTTATTTGGAGCGTCTAATCATGAAAATAATTAAATTCTTTTCCGCATTTTTCCTGAGTGTTGTGCTGGTTTCTTTCATGGGTTGCGCGTCTACCCAGACCAAGGAGAGCACCGGCGGCTATATCGACGACAGCGTCATTACGACCAAGGTCAAGGCAGCCATTTTCAGTGAACCCACGCTCAAATCAACTGAAATCAATGTTGAAACATTCAAGGGCGCGGTTCAATTGAGCGGTTTCGTGAATTCACAGGCAGACATCAACCGGGCTGTAGAGGTAACACGCAAGGTCGAGGGCGTGCGCTCCGTCAAGAATGACATGCGTCTCAAGTAAAGTGAGTTGATTACACGCCACGCTGGATGCTGTCCGGCAGTGGCGTGCAAGTGCGCGCTGTGCAATCCATTTAAGACGATACCAAGGAGAATAATGATGCCATTGATTCAATTAGTGATTGTGTTGGTTGTCGTTGGGGTGGTGCTTTGGCTGATCAATACCTACATACCGATGGAAGCCACTATCAAGAAAATCCTGAATGTGGTGGTGATCATTGCAGTGATCCTTTGGTTGTTGAGCGTTTTCGGGGTACTGGGTTCCCTCTCGGGGGTTCGGATTGGGCGGTAGGTGAGCCTGGCGCGGCTTGGCCTGAATCCGACAGACGCTTTCAACAAATCGGAGAAGCGCCGGTCCGAGTGGCGATTGATATAAATGGAAATTGTTAATCTGCAACTCATAGCAAAACGCATCACTCCTATTGCTTGTTGCGACCAGCAGGTTGCAGGCAATATTTTTATCACCATTGAAAGGAAATTCCATGAAACTGCGTACAAAACTCGCTCTTGGCCTGATCTCTACCGTGCTCGCAATCGGTGTCGCAACGGCTGCCAGCCATGACGGGAAGATGCACGGGAAAAAACATGAGATGGACTGTGATGGCATGGGCATGATGCAGGATCAAATGATGAAGGACCCGGTCGCTATGGCCCACAAACATCTGACTGAACTGAAAGCCAAGCTTAAGTTGACCAAAGATCAGGAGCCTGCCTGGCAAGCCTTCTCTGATAAGGTCAACGCCCAAGCTAAAAACATGGCATCAATGCACGACAAGATGAAAGGGGATATGCAGAACATGCCCATGACCATGCCTGATCGCATGGCGATGATGGCAGACATGATGAAAGAGCGTGCGCAGAATATGGCCGCTATGGCGGATGCGGTAAAAACATTCTATGCAACCCTCACTCCTGAACAAAAAAATACGTTCGATAAAATGCACATGAGCCATATGAAATCTATGGAACCCATGAAGTCGGATCATATGAAATAATTTTTACATCGCTAATTCGGTGTCTGTGGAGCAAGGTTGGTATTCCACGGACATCAGTTTGGCTCCAGGTGAGCCGCGACTGATTTTAAAACGTATACGTGGTTATAGATAACAACGGAAAATAAAAATTCAAAAATTCCAAATACCCGGTGAAGAAGCTCATTTCACTTGAGGTCGCTTTGGCTGCATGGAATCTGAGCGGTACATAAAAATGACCAAATTATCATGGTGGCAGTGTCAATTAAAAGTGTTTGGGTAGCTTGTTGAAAGTCGGGCCTGCCGATTAAGAGTAAGAGAAAGAATTGCGGCGATGATTCTGTTTGTGCGTTGCCAAATGTTTGGCAGGCGCTGCAACAATGAACGGTTGAGTCGCATTGAGCGAGGGTTTTAAATCGAGAATATGCCTAATATTTCTTCCGGGTTTGCTGCCATTTACCGGTTGACCTATGCCTCCCTTGCTACGGAGCAATTCAAATGAGTTTACGTGTGATGCTGGTAGATGACCATAAATTACTACGCGACGCGCTGCGTTATTTTTTAGAGAGGGAAGATGATTTAAATGTGGTAGGTGAGACTGGGGATGGGCATGGCGCCATCGATCTTGCTGCTCGTCTGCAACCCGATCTGGTGATTATGGATATTGGCATACCGGGCATTAATGGTATAGAAGCCACACGCCAATTGGTTGCACAACAACCCGATGTGAAGGTGATTGCATTGTCCTCCTATACCGACTGGCTCTCCGTCGATGATATGCTTCATGCAGGTGCATCCGCATACGTTTCCAAAGCTTCAGCTGGGGATGAATTGTTGCGAGCGATACGCGCAGTGGAAAAAAATGAACCCTATTTTAGTCCAGAAATTCTCCTGGTGCTCATGACGTCCGCGCGCAAAAGTCAGCTCGATGAAGAGATGTACATTCAATCAATCCTTACTCCTCGCGAACGAGAGGTGCTGTGTCTCATGGCACAGGGAAAGCGCTCATCAGAAATTGCCTTGCAGCTATTTATCGCTGTGAGCACAGTGGATGTTCATCGCCGCAATATTATGAACAAGCTTGATCTGCATAACATTGCAGAACTTACCAAATACGCTATTCGCGAAGGCCTTATCGAAGTCTGACCGAAATTTAACTCGGTCTTATAGTATGCGAACCTGCCTTAAATTAGGTGTATAAAATACTGTCTTCATAGTATATCCGCCCGAATGTGTTCAATATAAAGTTGACCCCGAAAAGTTGATGAAATTTAGGCACTAGACCATTCAAAGTAAAGGTTTTTTCAATGGAAATGCCTGTATTACACCAAATAAATGAGCTACCAAAGTTTCAATATCCTGACCCGGATACTGAACGCGCTATATTGTTATTGAACGCAGGCGGTATCATCAAATATAGCAGCCCGGAAGTGGTAAATTATTTTTGTGTCAACTCTCAGGAAATTATCGGCCAAACCGTCTTCGATCTATTCCCCGAGTTACCGATCGGTAAGCTTTTCTCAGAATTAGGCCACGCCTGCCTTACTCTTCACTCGGATAGTCTTCAATGGCTTACTTTGAACGGACAAGATAGCTCAGTCAGGCCATCGCTTTTGAAAGCCAAATTGGTGCCATTGCAGATAGATGGCTGCTGTTATTTTTTGCTGGAATTGCACGTTTTGGTGAACGAAGATGAAAGGCTGCATAAATTCAAGGAGGTATCTGAATTTAGCAGTGACGCAATTGCTGTTACTGATATAAATGGTCTCATTGAATACGTGAATCCTGGGTTCGAAGAGCTCACCGGCTATAGCAAAGACGAAGTGGTGGGGCACACTCATACCATGTTGAATTCCGGGATGCACGAACCAGCATTTTTCATGGAAATGTGGACTTGCTTGCTGGCGGGCAAATCATTTCGAGGCCAATTCGTTAATCGCCGCCAAAACGGCACGCTTTTTTTTGAAGATAAAATCATTCGTCCTTTTTACAACGCAAGCGGAGTAATGAGCCATTTTATGGCCTCTGGGCGCGATGTAAGTGAGCGAGTTCAAATTATGCGCCGGCTTGAGCACCTCGCTAATCACGATAGCCTGACGGGGTTGCCCAACCGCAACCTGTTTCTCGACAGACTGCACCAAGTAGAGGCGCGAGGCTCGCGCAATCATGACGGATTTGCCATTGTGCTATTGGACCTGGATCACTTTAAAGCTATCAATGACAGCCTTGGGCATGCTGTAGGTGATGTTGTTTTGCAAACCGCAGCATTCAGGATTAGGCAATGCTTGCGTGAAGAGGATACGGTAGCCCGTTTGGGAGGGGATGAGTTTGCTCTGATCCTTACAGAAATTGTTCGACAGCAAGAAGTTACGAAGGTACTCGAAAAAATAGTTGCATTATTAAATGAACCTTTAATCATTAATAATAAAAATATTTCTATCCAGGCTAGTATCGGCATAGCAATCTATCCCGAGCATGGTGCGGATGGCCACACTTTACTGAAACACGCCGATAGTGCCATGTATCAAGTCAAGGCTGCAGGAGGCAATAATTTCCGGATCTTTGAGAGAAAGGAGCAGGAATATCCGATTTATTCGCTGCACAAATAAACACTAGACTAAATTATAGGGGGTAATAACCATGTCAGTGCATTGCGATCCATTGCTGAATTACATTCTGCGCGCATTGAGTCCAGCTGAATTCGAGCATATTGCACCGAGTCTTGAATTGGTTTCGATGTCCAGTGCTGAAGTTTTGTATGAGGTTAATGAGAAACTGCAATATGCCTATTTTCCCATTACTGCCACGGCATCTCTGCTGTGTGGCTTGGAAGATGGAACTTCAGTTGAAGTGGCTGTGGTGGGTAATGACGGGATGCTCGGGGTTTCGGTTTTCATGGGGGGAGATGCAGCACTCACTCAGGCCACGATCCACAGCGCAGGCTATCTCTATCGAATTCCGGCGAAATTGTTACAGGAAACGTTAGCCCGGAGCGGTGGGCGTCGTTCCGGGATGTTGCAGCATTTGTTACTGCGCTATGCCCAAACCCTAATTGTTCAAATGGCTCAAACTACCGCCTGCAATCGACGTCATACGGTCGAGCAGCAGTTATGTCGCTGGTTGCTCCTGAATTTTGATCGCGTGCACTCCAGTAGTTTGGCCATGACTCAGGAATTAATTTCTAATATGCTGGGTGTACGTCGTGAAAGCATAACCGAAGCGGCCCGGAAATTGCAGCTGGCTGGTATTTTAAGCTATCGTCGTGGCCATATAGAGGTGACAGACAGAGCAGGACTGGAGGCTCATGTTTGCGAGTGCTACAGTATATTGAAGAAGGAGTCTGAACGGCTGGCTACAGATTTGCTCGCGGCCTGATACTAGATTTCAATTTCTGCGTCGAATGAATTATCTTTAATTTGTGGCAGCAACTGCGCAATGATCTTGAATGCGAGAAAGTATTTTCTGGGTGGCAAGAGGCATCTTCTCGCTCAGGAATAAAAGTGTTGCCTGAGCAGGAGGCATCTGTATAGTCGTTTGCCAGGATGCTGCAAGTTCGCTAACTGTGTGAGTAAGGGTTGGGCCAAGAACATCGTGCGTTGCTTCCTGTACCGCCGCTTCGAGTAAAGCGTAATTATTTGTTGGAATTAGATGAGTGTGACATTTGCATATGCGGTCCAAAGAGCCATCATAGGCTTCCGGATCCAGACTGTTCATCGTGTAGGTACACAGTAGCGAAAACTTCAACTGCTTGGACAGCTCATTCCAGAATTCTTCAAGCTGGATGGCGGCATCGCGTTTGTTCTTTTGCCAAAGCAAATCCACCATCTCACCGTAGGCGCGCACGTCCGTGTACTTCAACTGCACTTCCCGCATGAGGCTTCCTACATGTTTCTCGAAAGCCTCCCATTCAGGCATGTCGTTTCTCATGAAGCTTGAAAGCAGGGATTCCGCGTCAAAAAACTTGATTTTCCCTTCACCCTTGGCGCTCTGTACCGAGTAGCCTTGACGTTCCAGGCTGGCTATAAACGCCAGCCGGTGAACTGGCGTCGCGATAACAACAATAGATGCGTCATCATTTTGTAAACCTGCACCTATAAAATAAGTCACCGCATCAACCAAAAACGCTTCATTCTGGCAAACCTGAACGATATGATTTCCCGCTTCAGGCTGCGCCAGGACGTCCTGCCAAGATGTATTCGTATGCATGAGCGTTTCCGATACTTAAGGTGAACAGGAAAGGACGTATATCAAAAATCGATATTCTGCAAAAATTTTAACATGTGAAATAAAATTCATCACAAATTTTCTGCATCTTCGGGGTCTCTGAGTGGCCGAAAGACCAGGTCAACTTTTTGCTGCCGGATTGACTTTCGACAGCGGGACAGCCAGGAGCCAATCCCAGGAATTGCTGAGGTAGATCGTACCCCCGATAATGACCGGATTGACGATACCGAAACGGCCTCCCACATGGTATTTATGAATGAGCTCGCCACTGGAGGGGTTCAGCGCATAGAGATATTCGCCTGTCGATACATACAGTGTGCTCTTGTAGTAGGTCGGTGCCCCCCGGCCCGAACCTGCTGCGCTGGCGTCCGGCACCTGCCAGGTCCATTTATGCTTGCCTGACTTCAGGTCATATGCCTGGATCACATTATTTACCGGCGTGCCGACATAGACGACGCCGTCATGAATCATCGGCACGCCGCCTTTGAATGCGGGTGGTTTCGCCCCGCGGCCCATGTTGGCCTGCCATAGGATTTTTCCCGTATTCGCGTCATACGTCACAATGCGCGTGTCCATTGTTGTCTTGCCATTCTCCTGTTTCGCATCGGCGACCGCGTCCATGACAACAACACCATTGCTCACGGCAGGGGACACATCGCCGATTCCCGTATCCTCTGCGCCTTGAATGTTGGATTTCCAAAGCACTTTGCCGCTGGTGGCATCCAGGCAGAACACGCCGCCAGGCGATGACATGGCGACATACATTTTGCCGTCCACTATGGCGGGACTCGACATATTGGCCATGCCATGGAGTTCGGTCTTCCAGGCTGGCTTCCCGGTTTGGGCATCGATAGCCTGGGCATATCCATCCCCGGTGGTGATATATATTTTTCCGTTGCTGAAAGCGGCCGTGGGCATGGCCTCGCCGTTGGTCCCATAGTGCCAGAGCAATTCACCGGTTTTGGCGGAAAGGGCATAAATGCCATTAAAACTGATCCCCTCGCCGCGCGCCGCCGTCTTGGTCTTGGCGAACTTGGTAACGTTGGAAAAGTTGAAACCGACGTTTCCAGCGGAAAGGAATACCTTGTCCTGCGCTACGATCGGCGTGCCCATCAAGGTATTACCTACCGGGCTGGTGCGCCAGATGAGTTTGCCGGTGCGCGCATTCACCGCATAGGCGAACTGATCATCGCTCTCCGCGTAAACAATGCCATTCGCGATAGACACACCCACTGCGTTGCCATAGAACTGCGTCTGTGTCGAAGGGCCGCGACGTTCGCCATAGACCTGGTTATCGAATGCTTCTTTCCGATCGAGCGGCCAGGATCGCGCTTCCGCAAACTTCCATTCGACGCCCTGGTTAAGCCAGGCGGGGGCGCCAGCAGGAAGTTCAAAAGCCGCATTATGGGCAGGATTGGCACCCAGAGACGCCCAGGTGTCGGGGAAGAACTTTCCGTCTTCAACAGAGGGCAGATTTTCGGGGTGATAGACACGGTCATAAGGGCCGCCTTTTTCGACAGCCACCTGCGTCGATAAAGCGGCCGGGCGCGCAGCATTCTCGACGTGCTGCGGATTTCCGGAGGTTTCAGGCGCGGACTGCTGCGAACCGGCTGCGAATGCCTGTGTAGCAATCAGCAATGCGATCCAGGTGAGGCGGGTATTCATGATGTATAACCCTTTTCGTTTGATGTCTTGGAATATTCATGCCAGCAATTCCCAATCAGGGCGAAATGATGTTGCGCTGTCTAGGATTTCGAACCCGGTTTTGGCTGAGTACGGCAGGTTCTGTCAGGCGGCAAAGCCGCTGCTAAAGTGCGCACCATCGCGATTATCTTGAGCAGGTTGCCAAATATGTGCGCCATTTTGCCGGATTGCGTTTCCCCGCCCTTTATGACTGTCGTGTCCGCTGTGGCCTGGATCCGGTGTTTCAACAGTACCCCAATCGCCAAACCCAGCCCTGCGGTAGCCAGCAGGGCCGCAGGTGTTGCCAGCCCCTGACGAACATCCTTGCTCAAACGCTTCATGTTCCGGCTGACAGCAAGGCGGCGCAGAACAATCTGCTGCTCCGCCTTGTCGATTTGAGCGGGTAGAGGAGCGTCATTGACTGCCATGATCACCCCTTTCAGCCGTGTCGAATTGCTTCAGGCTACGCAAGGTAGCAGGCCATCCCAGATTTTGGCTTTGGCGGAGAATGGACCGATACAATAAGGCTGCCAGCGCCAGATTGACCAGAACCCCCAGTAGCATGGCGATACTGGCCATCAAACCGAGGTGGATCAGCCACAGAACCATCGCTCCGAGCAAGCCCAGCCAGGCGCTGACCAACAACACGCCTACCATCACACCCGTCGCGATCATGTCGACCAGATTTTGCGCGGCGAATTTGGTTTCTAGCGCCGCGAGCTCGAGACGATCGTGCAGTAGACCGGCTAGGTCACGCCACAATGATTTGACATCGTCTATCAGCCCCGCCGGCTTTGGCGGTGCTTCGCTCGCGGATGGAATATCGCCAGCAGGGTTTGTCATGCCAGACGGTGCGGGATCAGCGGGCATTAATGAATCGGCTCAGCAGAAATCCTGCAGCAACCGCAATGCCTACCGTTGCAAGCGGGTTGTCGCGTACGTAATTGCGGCAATTTTCAGTGATGCGCGTTTGCGCCTCTTTGAGCTGCTCGCTTTTGACACCGAATGTTTCGGCCGCGCTGGCTGCTGCACCAGCTAGTTTGTCGACAGCCTGATGAGCACCCGTAGCAACACGGTCCACGGCAGGGCGCGTCGCATCAGTCACCTTGTCAATCGTGTGATGGGCACCGGCACTAGCTTCGTCAATGTTGCTGGTAAAGGGCTTTCCCATAGTGCCGGGATTCGAACTCAAATTATTTACTGACGTTTCCATGAAATTCTCCTAGAAAATAAACCTGCAATACAATCAACCATAAAACAATGGTGATGTTTTCAATAATGCATTAGTGCATAAAAAAATAAATTACGACGAGTACGATTGCGGGAATACCCAATATCCAGGCAATAAAATATTTACCCATGATGGTCTCCTTGATAATTCGATGGATACTACCCGTCATGTTCATAGGAATCGATGTCGGCGCATTCCAATCGGCATGCGGGTAATATTTATTGCCTTAAGCTAATTTCCATAAATGGCTAAGTAAGCTTTACAAGCTTTTTCCGGCTGAATAGGCCCTGTCGGATTTTCGGACGTGCTCCTCACCGGTGATGGAAATATCATCGGCGTGGGCATCTTTCATGATTTTCTGGACCAGCTTTGCTTCATCACTTCCATCCGTATGGACGGATATCAGGATATTGCCGTCTTTCACCTTGGTTTCGTATTGCTTCGCCTCATACTCAGGCATGCCCATGCCCACCAGTGCGCCGGCAATACCGCCCAGAGCGGCACCCACGGCTGCGCCGCTCAGAGCAGCCATGATTGGGCCCGCGGCAATAAAAGGTCCGACTCCGGGAATGGCTAAAGCGCCGATTCCTGCGAGTAAGCCCAAAACGCCACCGGCCACACCTCCGGCACTTCCACCGATCGTCGCGCCCTCGGGTGCCTTGGTATTGTGTTCGTGAGCAAAATCGCGGCTTCCGGTACGGTCAGGCAGCAGAACCGAAATGTCGGCGGTCGACACGCCTGCGTCTTTAAGATAGGTCACAATCGTTTCTGCCTGGACCAGGGTATTGGCAATGCACATAACAGCTTTTGACATGATGGACTCCTTGATAAATTGAAAAATTTTCCACTGCAATTTTATTTTTCAGTGTTACCACTCCCGGACTTGCTTTCGCCGTTCGGCGTTAAATTATATTTTTCGATTAGCTCCCTTAATGCCGCGCCGCCTGTTTGAGAGGCTGGGTTTAAATTATTCACAGCCTCTTGAAAACGATGTTTCATAATGCAGTTTCTGGTAGGCCTGAGTGATTTTTAAGATCGATCTGGCGTTGGCTTGGTCCTGTGGCGTCAAGCTCTTGATTTCCTGATTAGGTTTATCAATACCGTTGTTATCCGCTATGGATCGTTCCAGGGCTATCGAACTTTCCGACATTGATTGTTCAGTCGCGTGCCCCGTAACGGAAACCGCTATAAAACATAGTGCAACTAAAACCTTATATTTCATGGCAGCCCCTTTGTTCCGTGTTAGCAACACGTTTGATGCCAGGTTTCTTGTTATCAGCACAGGCACCTGAATCACTGCAACAGTTGTGACCACGATAAGATTCCCTGCCATCATTGTCTGTGCGTGAACGTACATAATCGCCAATGCGGTGCATTGAAGAGTCAATGAGAAAATCGTGGCAGTCGATCGTGACGTAAAAGCGGGACGCAGGCTGTGCCTGGATGGGAGTGGTGAAGTTGTTGCCTTGTAGCGCAGGTTGGTTTTGTCCGGCCGGGTCCGCGGCGAGGCCAGCCTCGGCGCGCGATATTATCTGGCGGCCTGTACCGCCTCCCACGCGAGGAGCGCGGCTTTTCTGTCCGATCCCCAGCGATAGCCGCCGATTTCTCCGCTTTCGCGGATGACGCGATGACAGGGAATAAGCAGGGCGATGCTGTTTTTGGCAATAGCCGTAGCGACGCTGCGGCGTGCCTTGGGAATCCCCGCCCTTTGCGCAAGCTGGGTGTAGGACACCATCTCACCCGGGGCCACCGATATCAAGGCCTCCCACACCTTGATCTGAAAGTTGGTACCCCGCAACATCAAATGCAAGGCTTGCGTTGACGGGCCCGCGTGGAAAATTTCGGCAGCAAGCTGTAACGCGCGTTGGCGATCCTGCACCAGGGCCGCAGCCGGCCAATCCTGCTGCAGGCCAGCCACCGCGTGTGCCATGGCAGCGCCCTCCACAAACCCGAGATGGCAGATACCGCGCGGCGTCCAGGCGATAAGCGCATTGCCAAATGGGGTGGGCGCTTCGCCGAACCCGATTTCCAGACCGGCGCCTCCGGTTTTTATCTCGCCCGGCGACATGGCTTCGCACGTCACCATCAAATCATGCAAGCGTCCAGGACTCGACAAGCCGGTGTCCAGTGTGACGGATAGCACATCAGCTGATTCGCGTAATGCCTGTTTGGCGTATTGCTTTGTGACGTATTGCAAAAACCGTTTGGGTGAGACGCCGGCCCATTCCGAGAACATTCTTTGCAGGTGAAATTCGCTCAGCCCGAGGCTATCGGAAATTTCATTGAGCGTGGGTTGGCGCCGTGCATGGCTGCGTATAAAGGCAATGGCGCGCGCGACTGTCTCATATTGCCTCGCCTGATCTGCAACGGGGTTACGCATTGCCGGTTGCCCTGCGCGGCAACAGCACTGCCGGATTGAAGCCGGTAACCAAGGCCGTGCCGACAATGACGATGCACGAACCGGCGATCATGCCCCAGGTAATGATTTCACCCAGAAACAGGCTGCCCCACAGCATGCCGAAGACCGGAATCAGGAAGGTGACCGTGAGCGCGGAGGTCGCCCCGATGTCGCGGATCAGCCGGAAATAGAGCAGAAACGCAATGCCGCTACAGACGATGCCCAGCGCAACGACTGCCAGCATGACGCCCATGCTCGGCGCTGCCGAAACCGCTGCAAAGGGCACGGCTGGCGCGATGACCAGCGTTGCCGCCCACATGCTGCCATGCGCGTTGGAAAAGCTGTCCACCGATTTTACGGTCTTCGCATAGGTGGTGGCGATGCCATAGGAGAATGCGGCCAGCAGCGCGGCTGCAATGGCGATTCCGGCACCCCGTTGCGCGGTCAAGTGGTCAACACCAACCACCAGGCCAACGCCGATGATACCCAGCCCCAGTCCCAGCGCGGTGCGCCCATTCAGCGGATGGCGCGACCATACTGCGCCGATCACCGCGCCCCATATGGGCGATGTGGCATTCAGAATTGACATTGCCGAGGCCGAAAGCGTCTGCCCGGCAAAGCCGAACAGCAGGAAAGGCAAGGCGCCGTTGAATATGCCCAGCATCAGGTAGTGCCGCCAGTGCTGTCTGGCGTTGAGCGGCTTGTGCAGAATTACCGCTACGATGGTCAGAAATAGCGCGGCGAGACCGACGCGGGACTCGATCAGTATCACCGGTCCCAGTACCGGCGCGCCGATGCGTAGGAACAGGAATGAGCCGCCCCAGATGGCGGCGAGGGTGATCAGTCTGACAAGGCTGGCGGGGTTCACGATGCGTCCAGGAAGTTAAGTCAGGTGCAGTATCGCTGAGTATGGAGCGCGTTTCCACCCGATTCTTGCGGTATTGATACCTGATAAAAAAGGCTAGCTACTGTGCAGGCCTCGTGTCTGTACTTTAGTTGCTGGGTTGTGGCGCCACCCAACTTTTGACTGTGCCAAATAGGTCATCCACAAAGGTGAATACCACCGGGATGATGAGCAGGCTCAATAGGGTGGAGGTGATGATGCCGCCGAGCACAGCAATCGCCATCGGCGCGCGGAAGCTGGGATCGGCGCCAATGCCGAGGGCGATGGGCAGCATGCCGGCAGCCATGGCGATGCTGGTCATCAGAATCGGTTGTGCGCGTTTGTGGCAGGCGTCAGTCAGCGCGTCGAAGCGGTTCATGCCGTGGTCACGCCGTGCCACGATGGTGTATTCCACCAGCAGGATGGAGTTTTTGGTGACGATGCCCATGAGCATCAGCAGGCCGATCAGCGACGGCATGGAGAAACTGCTGTGAGTGAGGTACAACGCGGCAAAGGCACCGCCGAAGGCGAGCGGAATCGCCGCCAGAATAGTCACCGGCTGACTGAAATCGCGGAACAGCAGCACCAGAATCAGGTACACGCACATTACGCCGATCAGCATGGCCATACCGAAGTTGCCGAATAGTTCCTGCATTTCCTTGGCGTCGCCCACTTCGGCGCGCTGCACACCTGCCGGCAGGGTTTTCAGGCTGGGCAGCTGGTTGACTTCCTTCAGAACTTCGCCCAGCTGGCGGCCATTCAGCTCGACGTTGATGGTGATATTGCGGTTGCGGTCGAAGCGGTCTATTTGCGCCGGGCCGCTGTCCAGCGCCAGGGTAGCCACGCTGCCCAGCATGACGTCGCCGTTTTTGCCGGGCACCGACAGCCGCGCCAGCGCGTCGAGATCGGCGCGCGTGCTATCCGGCAGGCGCACGCGGATGGGGATTTGGCGCTCCGCCAGGTTGAGCTTGGCCAGCCCGGTGCTGTAATCGCCACTGGTGGCGATACGCAGGGTGTCGCCGATGCTGGCAGCGGTCACCCCCAGGTCGGCGGCG
>JANMKH010000508.1:0-3797 GCA_031371965.1 Sulfuriferula sp. | reverse complement strand
CCATACTGCGTCGGTTTGAAAACCGAATATTTGTATTCGTTTTCAAAGCCGGTTTTCGCCAACTCGCTCAGCGCCTTTCCGTCCCAGGTTTCCAGCGCTTGCCCGTGTTCGTCAACGACGGAGACCTGGATCACGTATGCGCCCTGAGTGTCAGGACCAGCGTCCACGTATGCGGACAGCGTCAGATCCCCGGACGAGGAAAGCACCGGCTTGGTCAGTGCAAGGTGATGATGTTTTGGGTTAGTCCGTGCCGCCAGCGGGCTGAACACGGCACCGCGCAGATATCCATAAAAACCCACGGCAAAGACAATGGCGAGAATGCCGAACAGCTTCGCGAAACGCGTGACCGAGACGACTGGCAGCGGGCCGCTGAATAACCAGGGAAACCAGGAGCAGCGCGCGAGCTTGGGACATTTTTTCGCCACCCAGTGATCCAGCGACCACCAGCTACCGCCCCCGGCAATCATGATGCCCAGGCCCATGGCAAAGCTGTTGGCGGCCATGGTCCATTCGTCGACACAGGTGGAACCCAGCCATCCGAACATCAGCATCAGGGAAACCGCCAGACCGACGCTGATCAAGCCGAAAAAGCGCGTCATGAAACCGAAAATCAGCCCCAGGCCGACCAACAACTCGACCAGCGTGAAGATAATGATCGATACATACAACAGGGTGGGATGGTGCAACAAGGCGCTGAGCGCATTCCCTGTACCCAAAATGGCGCCGGGTATCGCTTCGTTCATTTTGTGGGCCATGTAGCCGCTTGAACCGGGATCCAGTTTGCCCGCACTATAGATCAGCCGCCTGCTGGCGCCCGCCCAGTAAACCCAGCCTTGAACCAGTCGCACGCCAAGCATGGCGAGCCCCAACAGAAACCAGATGTCAGTATTTCGAGGGGGAGGAGCAGACCCAGTCACGGTGTCCTGGAGTGCGGGGGATGAGACAGGCATTTCAAATCTCCTGGGCGAACAGCTTTCATGGTCTATTTGAACAGTCTGTCCTTCCTGCCCGGGATGTGCTGTGCGCTATCGCACATAGAGCTAGGGAAACGACACTGTTAATCCTATAAATCGCAATTCAAGCCACAGAGGGCACAGAGAACACAGTGACGAAGCGGCTTTCGGCGTGATTTGCTTTTCCCCGATGGGTGAGCCGAGAACAGCAATCAAAGCGTTGCTTTATCTCTGTGTTCTCTGTGGCTAACTGATTTTTTCAGGTTCACCGCTCTGTTTCCCGGCACAAATCCGGTTGGCAAACCAGGGCACGCCAACGCACACCCTGCACCGCTTCATGGGGCATTTGAGGTAACCTATGCGCTCCGTCCGGATCAGAAATTTTCTTAACTCACCATGAACGAAGATAGCCACGGGACTGCTCCACACTCGCTTGACCCGTCAGATTGGCAGGAACTCCGCACCCAGGGGCATCGCATGCTCGACGACATGCTGGACTACCTGGAGCACATCCGGGAGCGTCCGGTATGGCAGCCGATTCCGCAGCCAGTGCGCGATCTGTTCCACGAAACGCTTCCCGCGCAACCGGCCGATCTCGCCTCGGTGCATGCACGCTTCATGCAGGACGTGCTGCCGTTTGCCGTGGGGAACGCGCATCCCGGTTTTATGGGCTGGGTGCATGGCGGCGGCACGCCGGTGGGCATGCTGGCGGAAATGCTGGCGGCGGGGCTGAACGCCAATCTGGGCGGGCGCGACCAGATGCCCATCGAGGTGGAACGCCAGGTATTGCAGTGGATGCGCGAGCTGTTCGGCTTTCCCGACAGCGCCAGCGGCCTGTTTGTGACCGGCACCTCCATGGCCAACCTGATCGGCGTACTGGTTGCGCGCACCGCAGCGCTGGGCAGCGAGGTACGTCAGAGCGGCGTCGCTGCCGGCGGCAAGCGCCTCACCGCTTATACCTCCGCCGGGGCCCACGGCTGTATCGCGCAGGCAATGGACCTTGCCGGTCTCGGCATGGACGCCCTGCGCATCATCCCGGTGAACGACCAGTACCAGATGGATAGCGCAGCACTCGAACACGCCATCGCAGCGGATCGCAGCGCCGGTTTCACGCCGTTCTTTATCGCCGCGACGGCGGGTACCGTCGATGTCGGCGCCATCGATGATCTCGCTGTGCTGGCGGACATCGCCCAGCGCGAAGCGCTGTGGTTTCATGTCGACGGGGCGTACGGGGCGCTGGCCATGCTCGCCCCGGATATTGCACCGCGCCTGCGCGGCATCGAGCGCGCCGACTCGATCGCCTTCGATTTCCATAAATGGGGGCAGGTGCCCTACGATGCCGGGTTCATCCTGGTGCGGAACGCTACCCTGCACTACGACACCTTCGCTTCACCCGCGGCCTACCTGCGCCGTGCAGCCTGCGGCATGGCGGGCGGATCGCCCTGGCCGTGCGATTTCGGGCCGGATCTGTCGCGCGGTTTCAGGGCGCTGAAAACCTGGTTCACCATCAAGGTCTACGGTGCGGAGCAGATTGGCCAGGTGATTTCCGGCACCTGCGCGCTGGCCCAATACATGAAGCAGCGTATCGAGGCCATGCCGAGGCTGGAACTGATGGCGCCGGTGGCGCTGAACATCGTCTGTTTCCGCTACCGCAGCGACCATGCCGACACGGTGAATACGCGGCTCGCTGCCGCATTACAGGAATCCGGCATTGCCGCGCCGTCAACCACCACCCTCAATGGCCATGTCGCGATTCGCGCCGCGATCGTCAATCACCGCACCGATACCCGCGACATCGACGCGCTGCTGCAAGCAACCCTTGCACTCGGCAAGGAACTTACCCGGACGCCATGACTCAGGAACAGAATGAATAACGAATCTCCGCAACCATCCGCCACGCATGGCGATAACTGCGAACCGCTCATCGGTCTGGCCACTTTAATGCAAATGGCTTTTTCCGGCGCCGATCTGGGCCCGCTGGGCACGCGTTTGCTGAAGCGCGCAGAAACGCATCCGCACGATGCCAATACCTTGCTGGACCTGTCGACCATCCTGCAACTCAAAGGCAATCGCGCCGCCGCGCTCGCCGTACAGTCTCAGGCGCTGGAGATGCAACAGCTGTATCACCTGCCGGCAGCGAAGGATGCGACAGCCATCCGCCTGCTTGCCATCATGGGGCCGGGCGATTTGATGGCCAATACGCCGCTGGAATTTCTGGTCGAAGGCTCCGATATCGCCCTCGATATGCTGTATGTGTCACCGCACCTGCCCTTTCCTGCAGCGCTGCCGGAACACGATGTGGCGTTTGTCGCCGTCGGCGAATCCGATCAAAATCGCCCTTTGCTGCAATATGTTGTCAAGCTGATTCAAGCGTGGCCGCGCCCGCTGCTGAATAAGCCTGACCGCATCGCCGGCGTATCGCGCGATGGCGCCTGCACGCTGCTGGCCTCGGCGCCAGGGGTCGTCATGCCAGCTACGGTACGCATCGACCGGCAAATCCTGGAACAGGCCGGGCGTGGACAACTGGCGCTGGCCGACATCCTTGAAGACGGCGATTTTCCGATTATTGTGCGTCCGGTTGATTCGCATGCCGGGCAAGGGCTGGACAAGCTCGATACGCCTGCAGCGATTGGCGATTATCTGCAGTCACAACCGATGAACACGTTTTATGTGTCCCGCTTTGTCGACTACCGCGGACCGGACGGTTTATTCAGAAAGTCACGCATCGTCCTCATCCACGGTCGTCCGTACGTTTGCCATATGGCGATATCGGAGCACTGGATGATCCATTACCTGAATGCCGGCATGATCGGCAGCGCAGAAAAGCGCGCCGAGGAAGCGCGC
>JANMKH010000497.1:0-2959 GCA_031371965.1 Sulfuriferula sp. | reverse complement strand
CCAGCGTGGTATGGGCGCCAGGATATGGGGGCGCAACGGCACGGATCAGATTATGGATGGCTTGAGCCGGTTGCGCCCAATCGATGCGCCCATGTTCGGGGCGACGTCCGCCAAAATATCCGCCCTGGGTTAAATCCTGAGTCGTGGCAGCAGTCGTACCGGCAATCAACCCAGGCAAAGCACGGTGCAAGGTGACTTCCGCCGCGCAAGTGACTTTTCGCATCACTTCGGCAGCGGTGTCGTCACGCAGGATAGGGATGGCCTGCTGATCCACGATAGCTCCGGCGTCGGGTTTTTCGGTCATGGTGTGCAGGGTTGCGCCGGTTTCTTGCTCGCCATGAATAATCGCCCAGTTCACTGGCACGCGCCCACGGTAGTGCGGCAACAGCGAGCCGTGCATGTTCAATGCACCTTGTTTTGGCAAGGACAGCAACGGCGCCTTGAGCATCAGCTTGTAGTAGAACGAGAATATAAAATCCGGTGCCAGCGCGCGGATTTTTTCCACGAATTCCGGCGTATTGGGGTCGTCGGGGGTGACGGTTGGAATATCGTAGCGCGCGGCAAGTTGCGCCACGCTGTCGAACCAGATGGTGTCGCCCGGCGCGTCGGTGTGCGTCACCACCAGCGCCACCTCAACACCCGCGTCGAGTAGCACCGACAGGCAGCGCACGCCGACATCATGGTAGGCAAACACCACGGCGCGGGTCACGGTTTGTCTGCCCCGGTCTGCTCCAGCACCGCTTCGATCAGGTAACGCGGGCGCTGGCGCACCTGCTGGTAAATGCGCCCGGTGTATTCGCCCAGCAGGCCGATGCCGAACAGCACCACGCCGAGCAGGAAAAACACAATCGCAAACAGGGTGAACACACCGTCCACTTCCGGCCCCAGAAAGATGCGGCGCAGGCCGAGATACACCACCAGCAGCCCGGATAGCAGCGACAACACCAGCCCGACCATCGAGAATATTTGCAACGGCACCAGCGAAAAGCCGGTCACCAGATCGAAATTGAGGCGAATCAGGTTGTACAGCGAGTATTTCGATTCGCCCGCCGCGCGCTCCTCGTGCGCGACTTGCACCTCGCCGGGATTGCGCGCGTAGGTGTAGGCCAGCGCCGGGATGAAGGTGTTGACCTCGTGGCTGTTGTTGATGGCGGCAATCACCTCGCGGCTATAGGCGCGCAGCATGCAGCCCTGATCCGACATCACCACGTGGGTGATGCGCTCGCGCAGATGGTTCATCGCCCACGAGGCATGGCGCCGCCAGGATGAATCCTGGCGTTGCTGACGCACGCCGCCGACGTAGTCGTAGCCTTCGTCCATGCGCGCCAGCAGCTTGCCGATTTCCTCCGGCGGGTTTTGCAGATCGGCGTCGAGTGTCACTATGCGCTCGCCCCGGCAACGCGAGAATCCGGCCATGATCGCCATGTGCTGGCCGAAATTGCCGGCCAGCAGCACGACGCGTGTCACGTCCGGGCGGCGCTCGAACTGCTCGCGCAGCATGGCGGCGGAACGGTCGTGACTGCCGTCGTTGATGAAGATGATTTCGTAACTCAGATTCAGCGCATCCAGCGCCGGATACAGGCGCGCGAACAACACGTCGAGGCCGGCCTCCTCGTTGTATACCGGAATGACCACGGATAACTGTAGCGCGCTCATTGCATCACCTCGTTCAACACTTCGGCACAGGCGCCGCACACGCGTTCGACGTCGGCCTCGGACATGGCGGGGAACAATGGCAGCGTGGCAATGCCGGCGCCCACGCGCTCGGCATGCGGGAACTGGCCAGCGCTAAAACCAAGCTCGCGATATAGCTGGAACAAGTGAATGGGCGGGTAGTGCACGCCGATACCAATATCACGGGTTTTCATGCGCGCGATGAATTCGCCGCGCGGGATGCTCATGCGCTCCAGCGGCAGCACCGCCTGGAACATGTGCCAGTTGGAATCGGTGAAATTTTCCGGCGGCAGTTCGCAACCGAGGCTGCGCTCGAAGTGCGCGAAATAATGCCGTGCCAACTCGCGCCGGCGCGCCGTGAATGCATCCAGGTGGCGCAGCTGACCGAGGCCGATGGCGGCGGCGATATCGGTGAGGTTGAATTTGCCGCCGGCCACGTCCACCTCCATGCTGCCGTCGGGCAGGCGCACCACACCTTGCAGGCGCAGTTTTTCACACAGGCCGGTGAGGCTGGCGTCGGGCAGCACCAGGCAGCCGCCCTCGCCGGTGGTGATGTTCTTGTTGGCGTGAAAACTGAATGCCACCAGATCGCCAAAACTGCCGATCGCACGTCCCTTCCAGGTGGCGCCAAACGACTGCGCGGCGTCTTCGATGACGCGCAATTGATGCTGGTTGGCAATCGCGTAAAGGCGGTCACGATCCACTGGCAGCCCGGCCAGATCCACCACGATGATGGCGCGGGTGCGCGCGGTGATCGCGGCTTCAATCCGGTCAAGGTCGATATTGCGCGTGACCGGGTCTATGTCCACAAATACCGGCTTCGCGCCCCGCCAGCACCACCACATTGGCGGTCGCCACCCACGACAGCGGCGTGGTGATGACCTCGTCGCCGGGCTGGATGCCGATCAGGCGCAAGGCAATCTCTAGCGCAGCGGTACCGGAATTGAGGCTGCGCACCACGCGGCCGTTCATCAGTGCGGAGAGCTGTGCTTCGAACGCCTGCACCTTGGGTCCGCTGGTAAGCCAGCCGGAACGCAGTACGTCGCTGACTTCGGCGATGGTTTGCTCGTCTAAAGATGGTCGGGTAAAGGGAAGAGATTCCATATCAGCTTCTTGCTAGCAAAAATACGCCAAAAATAATCACGCCGATGCCGACCAGGCGTTCCACAGTCAGTGCCTCGCCAAACAGCCACCAGGCCGCCAGCGCGTTGACCACATAACCGATCGACAGCATCGGGTAGGCCAGGCTGACTTCGACGCGGGACAACGCCATGATCCACACCAC
>JANMKH010000482.1:0-2422 GCA_031371965.1 Sulfuriferula sp. | reverse complement strand
GGGCGCTTCCACACCCGCCAGCATCCGGCTCTCGGCTGTATCCGCAGAAAAGCACAGTGCGCCCAGCACGCTGTTTTTCCACTCTGGCGGTTGTTTCAAAAACGCTGCAATAGACAGGTTCGCGCCATACAGGGGTGATACCGGGTCGCGCATCAGTTCACCGCTGCGCCAGTTTCATCCACCGCCCGGATATTGAGTTTGCGCATCCGCCATGCCTGCAACGTGCGCCTGAAATTGAACAGGGATGCCGTGTAATACAGCCCCTTGAAGATCAGCAACGGGCCGTGAATCGGGGTCTTGCCAAACACGTCGCCGGCCAGTACCGAGAGCAGCGCCTCTTTGACGCGGAAAATGTTGCGCGGCCCCATGAACATATTGCGCATGGTGGGGTTGGTTACCCGGTAAATAAACCAGGAAAATTCCTTCGGCCCAATGCGCATCGTGCGGTCGAATTTCTTCAATGCAACGGCAGCCTGTCGCGGATGGCGCAGGCAGGTATCGACGGTGTCGGCACCGACAAAAGCGCTTTGCATGGCCAGCATCACGCCGGAAGAAAACACCGGGTCGATAAAGGTGTAGGCATCGCCCAGCAGCAGATAATTGTTGCCGTGAGTACGGTCACATACATAGGAAAAATTGCCGGTGGCCTCAACCGGCGAGGCCAGCTGCGCGTGCTGCAGCCGCTCGCTCAGTGGCGCGCACAAGGCGATGGTTTCCTGCAAAAACTGTTCGAGCGGTTTTTTGTTGCGGGTTTTCAGATAATACGGCCAGGTCACTGCACCGACGCTGGTCGTGCCGTCGGCCAGCGGAATAAACCAGAACCAGCCATGCTCGAACCAGAAAATGGTGATATTGCCCTCGGCCTTGCCCACGTTGCGCTCGGCGCCTGAAAAGTGGCCGTAAATCGCCGTACTGTTGTGTTTCTTGTTGCGCTGCTTGGCTTTGAAGCGATTGCCGAGAAAGGTGTCGCGGCCCGAAGCGTCCAGCACAAAACGCGCATGCACTGTTTCGGCGCGGCCGTCATCGTGGCGGCCCTGCACCAGCACACCGGCATTGTCGGGCAGGAAATCGACGTCCTCTACCTGGCAGCCTTCCACTACACGGGCATTTTTGCGGCTGGCGTTGCGGATCAGGATTTCGTCAAACTCGGCGCGGCGCACCTGATAGGCCATCGGCATGGATTTGTCCATGGCATCGGCGAATTCGAACGTCTGCTTGTGGTCATGCCAGGGCGAGACGAATTCCGCGCCCCATTTTTCCATGCCGATGGCCTTGACCGCATCGGCCACGCCCAGCTTTTCCAGCAGCGGCAAATTGGCAGGCAGGAGTGATTCACCGATGTGGAAACGCGGATGGTGCGCTTTTTCCAGCAGGGTCACGCGGTAGCCGCGCTCGGCCAGCAGCGCAGCGGCTGTCGAGCCTGCCGGGCCACCGCCGATGACCAGTACATCGCAATCTGAAGTACACATGACGGATGCTGGGGAGGAAGTGTTCATGATTTAACCTGACTTGCTATTCATCTCTCCGAATTGTATCGCATCACCCTGCTAATCATGTGATTTTGTCATGCTCAGATAATCTCGTTGAATCCTCATCATTATCTAAAAAACAATGCAATTTATGCGTCAATTAATTCGTCATGGCCAATCTACCCGATCAACAAGACCATACAAACTCCCACATACCTATGAACCATGAAAAGATATTCAAGTCGAACTATCACCCCAGGCAAGCTGGTTCGTGAGTATGCCTAAGGGGTTTTTCACAAATTGAAGGTGGCCAGATTTATCATCGGGAGACATCGCATGTGGAATCAAATGATGAGTAATGGTTCGGGTTGGATGGGAACAGGCATGGCATTGTTCGGAGTGCTGGTGATCTCGGGTATCGTAATCCTGATGAAAGCACTGCTCAATACCTCCCCTCCTTCGGTGAAATCTGCTGAAAACGTAGGCGATATCCTGAAAGCGCGCTATGCACGTGGCGAGATCGGAGCAGAGGAATTCGCGCAAAAGAACCGTGATTTACTGCATTAAATAATTGAACCTGGACACACAACGGGAGGAAACATTGATCGTCGAAAGGAGCCTTTATGGAAAAGCATGACATTCCATCTTCACGCCGTGCGTGGCTCAGACAAGTAATCTTTCTTTCTGTTGCCGTCACAGCATTGCCAAAACTGGCACTCAGCGACGATAAAAATAAAGCAGTTAAAGCAAGCAAAGCGGCGGTGCAATACCAGGATCATGCATAACTACTGAAGCTGCTTTTTGGCAAATATTTTTACGCTGCCAGCTCCGGAATGAAGGCAAAGTAGGCGTTCAGCATATAAATACCGGAGAGGATTAACAACGCAGCCCCCACGATCTCGAATGCATGCTGAGACTGGCGCAACGATTTCAGGCTCTCCAGCCAACCGACC
>JANMKH010000450.1:0-16287 GCA_031371965.1 Sulfuriferula sp. | reverse complement strand
AACCGGCCCCGCTGCCCATAGGTTTGAGGAAAAAAGACTTAGGGCTATAACAGCAAAATATTTCATGATGATCTCCCGGAAAGTTGCGCTTGATACGCGTGAAAATAATTAAGCATAAAATATACCAGTGTTTATTGTTTTCTTTGAAACAGGCACATGCGTAATTCAAGACTATTAAGATTAAGCGTATGTGTAAAATAAAACGCGAAAGTGTTTGTTCAGTGAATTCATTCTAATTGATATGCAAATCTTGATGGCCCTGGCTTAATTCATGAAATTCCCACATCTCCCGATCGGCGCGCAGTTCAAATTCGAGAGTAAAGTCTATACCAAAGTCAGCCCGTTAGTGGCTTCGGCTGAGGACGGTAGCGGTCAGCGCGTGATACCGCGTTACGCAGTGCTCAGAACCATCGGCGAGTTGGTGCAGGCCACGGCAGCGTCGCACTCCCGGCAGCTTGATCCGGATAAGGTGCGGGCGGCATTTGCGTGCTTTGAAGCAGACGCGATGCGGCTGCTGGGCGAGGTTTGTGGCGACGATGTGCGCCGCTGCGATGCGTTCAAAGCCGAGCTGGCTGAGGCGGGGCAACAGTTTCTGGATGCGCTGCGGCGTTAGCCGGGAGGCCCCGTCAGATCAGACGCAGCCGGAGGCCACCGTATTTGGTGATGGGTTTCATCGGGCCGGTCATCCAGATTTTAAACAGCTCTTTTTGGTCTATCACGATGTATTTGGCGAATTTCCGGACCGGCGGCACCGAGTTGCATTCCTCGTAGTATTCGCGGGCTTTCATGATCTGTTCCCACTGCACATCGGTCAGTTCAAAGCCGTCGGCTACGGCCATCGCGCGGGCGATTTCCGGCGTCCACGCGCTCATATCGGTCAGATAGCCATCCCCATCGCGTTGCGGAATATCCATTTCAGCCTCCCGTATTTCCGTTGTTCGGACAGTTTATACCAATGCCGCCAAAAATCGGGCGTGGCCGTCGCTATTTGAGCAGTCGACGACGCGTGAATCCCAGCGCCAGCCAGTAGCTCAGCAGTCCCCAAGCGGCCAGTGCCGCTACATGCCCGGCGATATGCGCCGGGATGTGGCCGAGGATCAGCGGTCGCACCAGGTCGATGGCGTGCGACAGCGGCAGCCAGGCGGATGCAATCTGGAGAAAGCCCGGCAGCCGGTCTACCGGGTAGAACACGCCGCACAGCAGTACCATCGGCGTAATCACCAGGGTGAAGTAGTACATGAAGAAATCGTAGCTGGGCGACAGCGCGGTCATCACCAGCCCCATCGCGGAGAAGGTCAGGCCGATGAGAATGACCACCGGCAGTACCCACAGGCTGAGCAGCCAGCTTTGCTGCAGCCCCATGCCCCAGATCACCGCCAGAATGGCGAGCCCGGACAGCAGGCTCTTCGACGCGCCCCACACCAGTTCAGCCAGCATCACGTCGTCGAGACTCATTGGCGCGTTGAGGATGGCGTCCCAGGTTTTTTGTACGTGCATGCGTGAAAATCCGGAGTAGAGCACCTCGAAGGTGGCGCTGTTCATGGTCGAGTAGCAGATGGTGCCTGCCGCCAGGAAGGTGATGTAACGCGCGCCGCCCACCTCCGGCATCAGGCTGCCGAGGCCGTAGCCGAAGCCGAGCATATACAGCATCGGGTCGGCCAGATTGCCGAGTATGCTTGGACCCGCCAGTTTCTTCCATACCAGAAAGTTGCGCCGCCATACGGGGATGAAGCGTAGCGACAGGCGCGGCGGGGCAAAGTGTGCAATGCGCAGGGTGGTTGCCATCATGAATCGCGCAGCTCGCGTCCGGTAAATTTCAAAAATACGTCTTCCAGGTTGGATGGCCGGTGCAGGTAGCGCAGGCTGTTTTGCGCGTGTAGCTGGGCGAGCAGTCCGGTGCTGTCATGGGTATAGCAAAACAGCGTCTCGCCGGTGATCTCATGACGCGCGCACATCGCCTTGCCGTGGGTACGGCCCCACTCGGCTACACCCTCGCCGTAAATTTCGACCACGCTGGGTTCGATCTCGGTGGCAATCATTTCGCGCGGGCTGCCGGCGGCAATCGCCGCACCGTGGTCGAGAATCACCAGCCGGTCACACAGGCGCTCGGCTTCTTCCATGAAATGGGTGGTGAGCAGGATGGTCTTGCCCTGCGCAATCAGCCGTCGCAAACCCTGCCAGATCACGTGCCGCGCCTGCGGGTCGAGGCCGGTGGTGGGCTCATCCAGCACGATCAGTTCCGGGTCATTGATCAGCGCGCGCGCCAGGGTCAGGCGCCGCTTCATGCCGCCCGACAGCGTGGTGATTTTCGCATCCGCCTTGCTCACCAGTCCGGCGAATTCCAGCAGCGCCGGGATGCGGCTGCGGATCAGTGTGTCGCTGATGCCGAAATAACGCCCGTATACCAGCAGATTTTCCGCCACGGAAAAATCCGGATCGAGGTTGTCCATCTGCGGCACCACGCCGATGCGGATACGCGCTTCGCGGCCGCGCAACGGCACCGGCTCGCCCAGGATTTCGATGCTGCCGCTATCCGGCGCAACCAGCCCGAGCAGCATTTTCAGCGTGGTAGTTTTGCCGGCGCCGTTGGGCCCCAGCAGGCCGAAGCATTCGCCCGCATGAATATCGAGATTGAGCCCGCGCACCACTTCGGTGTCGCCATAGCGTTTGCCAAGACCGCGCACGCTTATGAGCGACATGCTGCCAGCGCCGCCGATTTGAGTTCGGCCAGCTTGCCATGAAAGAAATGCCCGGTGCCGCGGATGATTTCGATGGGTGTGCCACAGGCCTGCGCCCAGGCTTGCGCAGCCGCCAGCGGTACCAGTTCGTCGTTTTCGCCGTGGATGATGGTGGTTGCGGAGGGCATGCAATCGAATGCGTAGAGGTTCACGGCAGGGCCGATTAGGATCAGCTTGTGGGCGGCGATACGCTGCGCTACGCGGTGCTGCACATAAGCGCCGAACGAGAAGCCGGCCAGCAGCACCGGCAGGGCGCAGTCGTAATGGCCGCGCACGAATTCAATCACCGCCAGCATGTCGTCGGTTTCACCGATACCACCATCGTATTCGCCGTCGCTGCCGCCGACACCACGAAAATTCGGGCGTACTGCCACATAGCCTTGATCGTGGCAGGTCTGTGCCAGAGTCTGCACGACTTTGTTGTCCAGCGTGCCGCCGTGCAGCGGATGGGGATGGGCGATGAACGCCAGGCCGCGCCGATTGCTGCCGGGGTCGTTGACCACGGTCTCCACGTTGCCGACGGCGGTTTTGATACGCAGTTTGGAGCGCTTCACGTCAGATTTTCAGTCGCTCGACGACCTGGCCGTGTTGCAGGTGCTGTTCAATGATTTCGTCAATATCCTGCTCGTCCACGTAGGTGTACCAGGTACCTTCCGGATACACCACCAGCACCGGGCCTTCGTTGCAACGATCCATGCAGCCTGCACTGTTGATGCGGCATTTGCCTTCGCCATTCAGGTCCAGTGCCTTGATCTTCTTTTTGGCATAGTCGCGCATGGCCTGCCCGCCAGATGCGCCGCAGCATCGGGCGCCGTCCTCGCGCTGGTTGGTGCAGAAAAAAACGTGGTGTTTATAATAGCTCATGGCTGCTTGTCCTGCGTCAGTTCGGTGTATTTTCTGGCGTTGCCGCGCGCCGCATCGGCGGGATATTTTTGCCCGTTGTGGATCAGTTTGGCGCGTGCGGCGGCGAGCAAATCCAGCTCCAGCACGTCGGCCAGGCGCACCAGATAAATCAGCACGTCGCTCATTTCTTCGCCGATGGCGGCCAGTTTGACCGGGTCCTGGTGCTGGCTCTGTTCTGGCGTGGCCCACTGGAAATGCTCCATCAGCTCGGCGGCCTCTACCGCCAGCGCCATCACCAGATTTTTCGGTGTATGAAATGGTTGCCAGTCGCGCTCTTCAGCAAAGCGGCGAATCTCGGCCTGTAATTGCTCGATGCTATCGGTGGACATGCACGTACCTCCTGTTGCGGGTAGATAGTGTAGCATCCTCGCCATGACCGAACTTGTCCTGCTCTCCGGCGGCATCGATAGCGTGACCCTGCTGCATCTCAAGCACAGCGAGGGCGCCCAGCTGCATGCGCTGTTCATCGACTATGGTCAGCGCGCCGGCCCCGAGGAGTTGCGCGCCGCCAGCATTCACAGCACTACCCTGGCGGTGCCGCTGAAAAAATTGGATATGGCGACGGTGGGGAGGGCATTTCGCGCAGATCAAACGCAACGCCTGCACGTGCCTTTACCGCACCGCAATCTGGTAGCGCTGGCGCTGGGGATGAGTTATGCCACGCAAATTGGCGCAACCTGCCTGCATCTGGCGCTGAATCGCGATGACGCGGACGCCTATCCGAGCGCGTCGCCATTGTTTGTGCAGAGCTTTAATAATATGGCGCGCAGTCTGGGTGATATTGCAGTGCACACGCCGCTGGCTGAACTGAATAAAATGCAGGTGATTGAACTTGCAATCAAATTGGGTATAAATTTACGCGATACGTATAGCTGCCTGTTGGGTTATGCCAAGCCATGCGGGCATTGTCCGCAATGTTTACAACGTCAGGCGGCATTGCAGGCCGCCGGTGTGGACCGCATAGACTGAATGCCATGAATGTCAGTCTGGCTATCACTTTTGGATGATGTGCGTAGTGCTTGCACACTGGTATGCTTGACCGGGTTGGTCAGTAACCTGCCTGTTGACGGCTCGACGGGTGTGTAGTGCGCATCGTCAACAACGCGCCCAATTACGTGCATAAAAAAAACGCTAACTTATTGATAAGTAAAACTATCGAAGTTTGGTCTGGAATGTGCTTATAGTACGGCTCATTGCGTGTGGCATGTTCACTGCCGTAACGATCGTTTTAAAGAATTACGCATGTGGCATAATGCTTTGCGAAACTTTTAACTAATTGATAAGTGGGAGGAATACCGTGAACGCAATCAACCCCCTGATTTCTTTCCGGTGGATAATGCTGCTGGCTGTGCTGATGGGTCTGTCGGGATGTGCAACGAATTATCCTATGGCACCAGCTCAGACAGGCAAACAGGCTGACTGGAATTACCTGATTGGACCCGGCGATAGCGTCAATGTTTTTGTCTGGCGCAATCCTGAAGTCTCAGGCTCCTTTCCGGTGCGTCCTGACGGCAAAATGACCATGAATCTGGTGGAAGACATGCCCGCCAGCGGCAAAACGCCAACCCAACTGGCGCGCGATCTCGAAAAAGCGCTATCCAAATACATTCAGGAACCGATCGTGACGGTGATAGTGGCGGGTGGTATTGGTCCATTCAGCCAGCAGGTTCGGGTGATCGGTCAGGCGACCAAACCGCAAGCACTGAACTACCGTGAACACATGAGCCTGATTGACCTGATGATCGATGTGGGCGGCATCACCGATTTCGCAGCCGGCAACAAGGCTTATATCCTGCGTACCGTTGACGGTAAACCGCAGCGTCTTGGTGTGCGTCTGGATGACCTGGTCAATGGTGGAGATATCAGCGCCGATGTGCCCATCCGCCCTGGCGATGTGCTGGTGATCCCGGAAAGCTTTTTCTGATAATAATTTTCAGTTGCTACGAACTTCTGAAAAACTCTAGGGGGAAACATGGATGAACTGCTAAACCAGTTGATGGGCTATGTACGGGCGACCTGGCATCGGCGCTGGTACATTGTCATCGTCGCCTGGGTGGTCTCGATTGCGGGCTGGTTCTGGGTATATACCCTTCCCAGCCGGTTTGAGGCTTCCGCGCGCGTCTATGTGGATACCCAAACCCTGCTCAAACCGCTGCTCGGCGGGCTTACCGTCCAGCCCGATATTGATCAGCAGGTCCGGCTGATGACGCGTACCCTGGTCAGCCGCCCCAACCTGGAAAAGGTTGCGCGCATGACCGATATGGACATCAAGGCCAAGACCCCGCAACAGACTGAAGCCATGCTCGATGGTCTGGCCAGCCAGATCAAAATGGAGGCGTCTGCCACGGGTAACAATCTCTACACTATCGCATACCAGAATGAGCACCCGGAATTGGCCAAGCGTGTGGTGCAGGCATTGTTGACCATTTTCGTCGAAAGCAGTCTGGGTAAATCCCGCAAGGATCTTTCATCTTCGCGGAAATTTATTGATGAGCAACTCAAGATTTATGAGCAAAAACTCATCGATACCGAGAATGCCATGAAGGACTTCAAGCGCAAACACATGGGTTTGATGCCAGGCGAAGGCGGCGACTACTACGCCAAGTTGTCTGCAACTACGACCGCGTTGCATCAGGCGGAACTGGATTTACGCGAAGCCACCGATCGTCGCAACCAGCTCAAGCGCCAGTTGGCTGATGAAGAGCCGGAGATATCCGCCGCCGCGATACAGACGCAAAGCAATCCGGAACTGGATGCGCGCATCCAGTCACTACAAAAAAACCTGGATACCCTGCGCCTCACCTACACCGAACTTCACCCTGATATCGTATCTACCAAGCGTCTGATCAAGGAACTGGAAGCGCAGAAAAAACAGGATGCCAAAGCCATCAAGCACACTGGCGACGGTCGTGCTCTCAACCCGGTCTACCAACAGTTGACAGTAGCCATTGCCGAGGCGGACGCTACAGTGGCTTCGCTTAAGGCGCGGGTGGATGAATATCAGAGCCGCTTGAGTCAGCTCAAAAAAGCTGTCGACAGCACGCTCGATGTTGAGACGGAGTATACCCAGCTGACCCGCGATTACGGGATGTATAAGGAAAACTACGCGGCCATGTTGGCGCGTAGTGAGACGGCGAGTTTGTCCGGTGAAGTGGAAAGCAAAACCGACGTAGTGGATTTTCGGGTGATCGATCCGCCACGCGTTCCGCTCAAGCCGTCCTGGCCAAATCGCCCGTTGCTGATTTCGCTGGTACCTCTGGTGGGGATACTTGCAGGTATTGTAGTGGCCTTCCTGGTCAGCCAGTTGCGCCGCACCGTTACCGACAGGCGTGTATTGCGTGAATTGACCGGTTTGCCTCTGCTGGGTTCGGTGACCCGGATCGAGACCGATGCAGTCAAGTTCAAAAAACGCAAAGGTTTGATTGCCTACGCGCTGTCATTTTTCAGTTTGATTGGCGCCTACGGCATTCTGTTGACGCTGCAGATGTTCATGGCGCGATGATCAAGATGAAAACGTTGCGGAGCATCCAATCAATAACTCGGAGACAGGCTACTGATTACGTTGCAAGCATGCCTGCTGCAATTTTCAGCGGCTTTGTAGGCAGGGGCCGGATTCAGGGAGTTCATAAATGAGCATTATAGAAAAAGCAGCCAACAAGCTGGGGCATGGTGATGCCGCGTCTCAGCCACAAGGCGCAGCAGAAAAAACGGCAACGGAAAAGCATGCCAGCCGGATTGAGGCCGCGATGCAGCGAGAACATGCCCAGACTGCATCCGCCACCACGCTAGCGTCAACGGATAGCGACACAGGCGCCAGCGTGACTTCCATGCAGGTTGAGATTGATTTGAAGCGCTTGGCGCGCATGGGTGGCGTCACGCCCGATGCTGAGCGCAGCCAGGTCGCCGAAGAGTTCCGCCTGATCAAGCGCCCACTGCTGGCTAATGCCTTTGGACAGGGCGGAGCGGCAGTCAAGAATGGTAATCTGATCATGGTGACCAGCGCGCTGCCCGGAGAGGGGAAGTCATTCTGCTCGCTCAATCTCGCAATCAGCATTGCAACGGAAATGGAGCGTACCGTGCTGTTGGTGGATGCCGACGTGGCGCGACCACGCCTGCCTGAATATCTGGGGATTCGTGCCGGCAAGGGTTTGATGGATGTGTTGCAGGATCCGAGTCTGGAATTGTCGGAGGTGATGCTGCGCACCAACATCCCCAAGCTGTCCTTGTTGACTGCCGGCCATCCTTACAAGCATGGCACCGAGTTGCTGGCGAGCTCGGCGATGAGCCGGCTGGTTGCAGACCTGGCCAATCGTTACCCCGATCGCGTCATCATTTTTGACTCCCCACCGCTGCTGTCCACCAGTGAAGCCAGCGTGCTGGCCACCCATATGGGTCAAATCGTGATGGTGGTAGAAGCAGAAAAAACCTCGCAGGAGGCTGTCAAAGAAGCGCTAAGCCAGCTTGAGTCGTGTGAAGTCATTGGCATGGTGCTGAACAAGTCAACCGCGGTACTCGGTAACGACAACTACTACGGATACTATGGCACATACGGAAAATAGGTCGCGGCTCAATTCGGCAGCACGCCTGGGCGTTAGTGTTGTGTTCGTCCCTACCTTATTGCTGGGTGGGGTCGCTTTGCCGGCTGCAGCGGCCGACTGGACCGTCACGCCGAATCTGACCTTGAGCGAGCGCTATACCGATAACGTCAACCTCGCACCTTCCGGTCAGCCCAGGGAGAGTGATTTTATTACCGAGGTTCGCCCAGGCGTGCAATTCAGCAAAGAAGGTAGGCGACTCAAGGTCAGGGTCAATTACTCGCTGCAATCCCTGACTTATCTTAACAACAGCAATAACAACGTGATCAATCACCAACTCAATGCGGGCGCCAACGCCGAATTGCTGAAAGATTTTCTGTTTCTCGATGCAAACACGGCGATTTCCCAGCAAAACATCAATGCGCTGGGACCGGTAGGGTTTGGCAACACCAACGCGACCAATAACCTGACCACGGTTGGGACCTACAGCATCAGCCCTTATGTTCAAAAACGTTTTGGTAACTTCGCCGACGGCATGTACCGGGTAAGCACCAGCGGCGTTTATTACAATAGCCAGGGGATTTCCAATACGGTTACCAACAGCGTGATAGGATCGTTGACCAGCGGTACATCATTCAACGACCTGTTCTGGGGACTCAATTACAGTTACACCAAGAACAAAAACCAGTTGGTAGCTGACACCGAATTCGAAAGTGCTTCCGCCACGCTGGGTTATGCGTTGACGCGCAAATTTCGGGTGAACGCAACGGCAGGAGTGGAGCGCAACAACTATCTTCACCTGCTCGGCACCAAGGTAGATGGCCCGTTTTGGAATGCAGGATTCGTCTGGACACCAACGTCTCGCACCAGTGTGGCAGCAACTTATGGCCGCCGGTATTTTGGCAATACCTATTCGTTTGACCTGAGCGAGCGCACCCGTCATACCAGCTGGAGCGCTGGTTACAGCGAAAACCTCACCACCAGCAGCGCCACCAGCCTGTCTTATGCATTGCTGGGTGGATATTATGTATGCCAAATCATCCCGGCCGGGTATTCCTATTTTCCGGCAACCGGATCACCCACCGGGTTTGTGGTGGCGATTCCTCTCGGCTCTCCGGTTCCAGCAGATTGTCAACTGGCTGCAGCAGTCGTTACCCCCAACCTCAGCCTGGTCAACGAAGTCTACATTCTTAAAAACTTTACCGCAGGCATCGGCGTGAATGTGGGCAAGAGCGATTACAACCTGGGTGTCTATCGCATGCGCCGGGATTTGCAGACCAGCGGGACTTATGATCAATCGTCAGGTATCAATGCCGGATGGAACTGGCGCTTTGCACCGTTCACTACGGTTAGCCTGACCGGGAATCTGACGCGTTTTGATGTGCCAACCAGCAATCGCAAGGACGACTTGTGGAGTGTTTCGGGCGGCGTGACCCATCAGTTCCAGCCCAAATTAAACGGCTCCGTTTTCATTCGCCATCAGGCACGCAGCTCCAATCTGCCCGGCAATGATTTCACTGAAAACAGCATCACTGCTCTGGTCAATATGACCTTCTAGGATGCCACCACATGTATGAAGCGTATTACCACCTCAACGCCAAACCGTTTCAGCTGAGCCCGGATCCGCGTTTTTTCTTTGGCAGCAAAGGCCACAAACGCGCGATGGCTTACCTGGAATACGGGCTGTCGCTGGGAGAGGGATTTATTGTCATCACTGGTGAGGTGGGTGCGGGCAAGACCACGCTGGTGCGCAACCTGTTCAAGCAGCTGGAATCGGAGAATATCGTTGCGGCGCAACTGGTCAGCACCCAGCTGGATGCGGATGACACGCTGCGCAGCGTGGCCGCCTCGTTCGGGCTGGAGCACGAAGGCATCAACAAATCCGCCATCCTGAAAAATCTCGAAGTTTTTCTGCAAGCGGCCGCGCAGCAAGGAAAGCGTGCATTGCTGGTCGTGGATGAAGCGCAGAACCTGACTCCGCGTGCAGTGGAAGAGCTGCGCATGCTGTCGAATTTTCAGAATAACGAGCGTTCGCTGATCCAGAGTTTTCTGTTGGGCCAACCCGAGTTTCGCAATATCCTGCAAAGCCAGGACATGCAGCAGTTGCGCCAGCGCGTGATTGCTTCCTACCATCTGGGGCCGCTGGATGCGCTTGAAACGCGCGCCTATATCGAGCATCGCCTGCGTACCGTAGGCTGGAAGGGCATGCCGTCATTCGGCGATGATGCATTCGAAACTATTTTTCAATTTACCGGCGGCATACCGCGACGTATCAATACTTTTTGCGACCGCCTGATGCTGTATGGTTTTCTGGAAGAAAAGACCGCTTTCGATAGCGCTGCGGTAAAGGAAGTTGTGGAAGATCTGCGCCACGAAATTGCTCATCAGGATACGCCAGGCGGAAGCGTGCTGCGCAACAATGGCGGGCCCGCTAATGGCGGACAGGATATACCCGATGACTTGCTGCAGCTCAATGACCGGGTCGAACAGATGGAACGTTCGCTCAACCGCATGCTGCCCATCGTACGCAAGATACTGTTCATGGTGTCGGAGAAAAGTGCGCCCCCGGCGAATGAAACGCCGGAAGCCAATCAATAGAACGCAACACGGGGATTAGCATGACCGATATTTTGTGCGTGGTAGGTGCGCGTCCCAATTTCATGAAAATCGCGCCGGTGATGACCGCTCTAGCGGGCGCCGGCATCCGTGCCAAGCTGGTGCACACCGGCCAGCATTATGATGCGGCGATGAATGACCGCTTCTTCACCGATCTCGGCATCCCCCATCCGGACATCAATCTGGAAGTCGGCTCGGGAAGTCACGCGGTGCAAACCGCCGAAATCATGCGCCGCTTTGAACCGGTGCTGGAGCAGGAGCAGCCGGCCGCGATTCTGGTGGTGGGTGACGTCAACTCCACCATTGCCTGCGCACTGGTGGCGGCCAAACGCGGTGTGGCGGTGATTCACGTTGAAGCCGGTTTGCGCAGTTACGACCGCAGCATGCCGGAAGAAATCAACCGCGTGCTGACCGACCAGATTTCCGATTTGCTGTTCATTACTGAAAAAGATGCCCACAAAAACCTGGTGCGCGAAGGTATAGCTGCCGCACGCGTGCATTTTGTCGGCAATGTGATGATCGATACTTTGCATCACAATCTGCCGCGCGCAGTACCTGCTGTCGTCACCTTGGGTGAGACTTTACCGCAAGGCTATGGAGTGCTGACGCTGCACCGGCCGTCCAATGTGGACGACGTTGATATCCTCGGCAATCTGCTGGAAACCGTGGCAATGATAGCCGCAGACCTTCCCATTATTTTCCCGTTGCATCCACGTACCCGCGCCAGTATTGATCGTCTCGGTCTGACGGCGTGGCTGGACAAACCGGGTATCAGGGTGCTGCCACCGCTGGGTTATCTGGAAATGCTCGGCCTGATGAAAGACGCGCGCATCGTGCTGACTGATTCCGGCGGCATTCAGGAAGAAACCACAGCGCTGGGCGTACCCTGCCTGACCTTGCGCCACAATACCGAGCGCCCGATTACCGTGGACGAAGGCACCAATACCATCGTCGGCACTGACCGCAGGCAGATACTGGTGGCGGCGGAAGAGGTGCTCAATGGCGGCGGCAAGACCGGGCGCATTCCCGAATACTGGGATGGTCGCGCAGCGGTACGCATTGCCGCGATTTTGTCGCAGTGGCTGGACGCACGTAATTATGCTGTCGCATAAAGGGCCTATCGTGCGCAATGCCATGACTATCGACGTAGAAGATTACTTTCAGGTATCCGCCTTCGCTGCGCACATCGCGCGCGACAGTTGGGATAGCCAACCGTGCCGGGTGGAGCGCAACATTGCACGCATACTCGCTTTGCTTGATGAACACCAAACGCACGCCACTTTTTTTACTCTGGGCTGGATTGCCGAGCGCTATCCGCAACTGGTGCGTGCCATCGTCGACAATGGTCACGAACTGGCCAGCCACGGTTACGGTCATCAGCGTGCGTCCGACCTGACGCCAGAACAATTCCGTGCCGACATCACCCGCGCAAAAGGCCTGCTGGAAGACATCGGCGGTGTGGCGGTACGTGGTTATCGCGCGCCGAGTTTCTCCATTAGTAGCCGCAATCTTTGGGCCTTGGAAACCTTGCGCGAAGCCGGTCATAGTTACAGTTCCAGCATTTATCCGATTGCGCACGATCATTATGGAATGCCCGAAGCACCCCGTTTTGCGTTTCATCCGCTGGATAACGATCTGCTGGAATTTCCGCCCAGCACCGTGCATTTATTCGGGCGCAACCTGCCTGCCGGGGGCGGCGGCTACTTCCGCCTGATGCCTTACGCACTGTCGCGCTGGCTGATGCGACGCGTGAACAATACCGATGGCGAGCCTTGCATGTTCTATTTTCACCCTTGGGAAATCGACCCGGAACAACCGCGTCAGACCGGAATTGGCTTCAAAACGCGATTTCGCCATTATGTGAACCTGGGTCGTATGGAAGGTCGCATTGCGCACTTGTTGCGTGATTTTCAATGGGATCGGGTGGATCGGGTATTCATGAAGGATGCGGCATGAACGCATCGCTCAGGCTCCAGCCAGAATCAGTCGGTATGACCGTGCGCCCCATGTTGTCGGGCGATGCGGCGCGCTGGGATGCTTTTGTACAAGACTGCCCGGAGGCGACTTTTTTTCACCGTGCGGGCTGGGCAGAAGTAATCAAGCGTGCCTTCGGTCATCGCACCCATTTTTTGCTGGCTGAAGTGGACGGTGAAATCCACGGTGTGCTGCCGCTCGCTGAAATTAACAGCCGTCTGTTTGGACATTCGCTTTCCGCATTGCCATTCTGCGTATACGGTGGTCCGGCCGCATCAAGCCTGGAGGCAAAACGCGCTCTCGACCAGGCTGCGCAAAGGCTTGCCATCGAACTGGGTGTCGAGCATCTCGAATATCGCAACCTCCAGCCTTTCCATATGGATTGGCCGGGCAAGGACTTGTACGTTACCTTTCGCAAGGAGATCGACCCGGAAGTAGAGCACAACCTGAATGCCATCCCGCGCAAGCAACGTGCGATGGTACGCAAGGGTATCAAAGCCGGACTGGTGAGCGAGATCGACACCGACACTCAGCGCTTCTTCCACGCCTATTCCAGTAGTGTGCATCGGCTCGGCACGCCGGTATTTTCGCGCAAGTATTTCCGGATATTGAAAGAGGTGTTTGGCGAAGATTGCGAAATCCTTACCATCACGGTGGACGGTCGCGTCATCAGCAGCGTGATGAATTTTTATTTCCGCGATGAAGTGCTGCCCTACTATGGCGGCGGCACTGCGGAAGCGCGGAATCTGGCGGGCAACGATTTCATGTACTGGGAAGTGATGCGCCGTGCCTGTGAAAAAGGCTGCCGCATGTTCGACTACGGCCGCAGCAAGCTCGGCACCGGCTCCTATGATTTCAAGAAAAACTGGGGTTTCGAGCCCCAGCCGCTATATTACGAATATCAGCTGGTACGTGGACAGAGCGTGCCCGACCACAATCCCCTCAATCCCAAATACCGGTTGTTCATCAAGGCGTGGCAACGTATGCCGCTGGCGCTGGCCAATGTAATCGGCCCGCATATCGTCAAAAATCTGGGCTAGGCGATGGAAGAATTGTTGTTTCTTGTGCATCGCATTCCCTACCCCCCCAACAAGGGCGACAAGATTCGCTCCTATCACCTGTTGAAGCACCTGACCCAGCGTTACCGTATTCACCTTGGGTGCTTTGTAGATGATCCCGAAGACTGGCAATACACCAGCCATTTGCAGGCAATCTGCGACGAGACTTTTTTTGCACCGCTCAAGCCACGCCGTGCCAAATTGAAAAGTCTGGTCGGGCTGGTCAGAGGTACGCCGCTGACGCTGCCCTACTATGCCCATGCAGGGATGCAGCGCTGGGTAACACAAACGCTTGCCGCGCGCAGAGTGTCCAAAGCCCTGATTTTCTCTTCGGCAATGGGACAATTCGTGCCGCAGGATCGCGCGCTGCATGGTGTGGTGGATTTTGTCGATGTGGACTCCGACAAGTGGACACAATACGCACAGGCCAAACGCTGGCCGCTGTCCTGGCTGTACCGGCGCGAAGGCCGCACCCTGCTGGCATGGGAGCGTGATCTGGCAGCACGCAGCGATGCCGCGTTGTTTGTATCGGAAGCCGAAGCGCGTCATTTCGCCCAACTTGCACCGGAATCAGCGGCGCATATTGACTGGTTCAATAACGGCGTGGATTTCGAATATTTCTCGCCGGATAGCAACTGTCCCAATCCTTACCCGGCAGGCAGCCTGCCACTGGTATTTACCGGCGCCATGGACTACTGGCCGAACGTGGATGCAGTGGTATGGTTTGCGCGCGAGATTTTCCCTGTTATCCGTGCACGGTATGCTGCAGCGCAATTCGTCATCGTCGGTGGCCGCCCGGGTCAGGTGGTGCGGGATTTGGCGCAGTTGCCGGGCGTGACGGTGACAGGTCGCGTCGAAGACGTGCGCCCCTGGTTGCGTCACGCGCGGTTGGCTGTTGCGCCATTGCGTATCGCCCGGGGGGTGCAGAACAAGGTACTGGAAGCCATGGCGATGGCGCTGCCGGTAGTCGCCAGCGCGCAGGCGCTGGAGGGTATCCAGGCTACGCCGGGCCAAGATTTGCTGATGGCTGACAGCGCGGCCCGCTTTGCCGAGCAGGTCATGGCGCTGTTGAGTGGCGCGCATCCTGATATGGGCGCGGCAGCGCGCGCCGCCATGCTGGGGCATTATGCGTGGCCGGATAATCTGCGCCGGGTGGATGCCCTGCTGGATCACCATAATCCTTCACCGATTCAACAACCAACTGCCGCCAAGGTGGTATCAATCAGGGAACACCGCACATGAGCGCCACCTTGCAACCCGCTGCCGCTGAACCGTCAATGGTGCGTGGCTGGCCTGCCGCCGCCGCACTGGCCATTGCCACTGTCGTTGCCTTGCTGCTGATTTTTTATTCCACTAGCGCGTCCACGGTGGCGATCTGGGAGCGTTCAGAAACCTACACCCATGGCTTCCTGATTTTCCCTATCAGCGCCTGGCTGATCTGGCGCCGGCGCAGCGAACTGGCGCGTCTGGCATACCGGCCGGACTGGCGCGGTCTGGTGTTGCTGTTGCTGCTTTCGGCGGGCTGGCTGTTCGCGCACAGCGGCGGTGTCCTGGTGGGCGAGCAGCTGATGCTGGTGGCGATGCTGCCGGCGGCAGTGTGGACTCTGCTCGGCACCCGCGTGGTGCGCGCCATGGCGTTTCCGCTCGGGTTCTTGCTGCTCGCGGTACCCATGGGCGAGGCACTGATTCCGCACATGATGACGTTTACCGCCAATTTCACCGTCAAGGCGCTGCAGTTGACCGGCATGCCGGTTTATCAGGAAGGGACTTTCTTCACCATCCCGAGTGGTGAATGGTCGGTGGTGGAGGGCTGCAGCGGCCTGCGCTATCTGATTGCCTCGTTTACGCTGGGTTGCCTGTACGCCTACCTCACTTATCGCAGCAATACCCGGCGCATTCTGTTTGCGCTGGCCGCCATCGTGGTGCCGGTGATCGCCAACGGTCTGCGCGCCTACATGATCGTGATGATCGCCGTGCTGTCCGACATGAAGCTGGCGCTGGGCTTCGACCACCTGATCTACGGCTGGGTGTTTTTCGGTGTGGTGATGCTCTTGCTGTTCTGGATCGGCGGCTTCTGGCGCGAGGATGAAAAGTCGATTGTGCCGTCGGCGCAGGTATTGGCACACGATGCACCCGCCGCGCCGCTCAGCCGGGTGGCGCTGGCGGCACTATTGAGTATTGCGGTTGCGCTCAGCGGCTATGCCTATGCAACCTGGCTGGATGGGCACACGGTGCTGCCGCGTGGCTTGCAGATTGCACCCCCCGCGCCGGCCAACGGCTGGGCGCTGGAAGCGGCGCCGTTTACCGACTGGCATCCGCACTATGTCGGTCCGGACGCCGAGCGCGCCATTTATTACCGCAAGGGTACCCAGCAGGTGATGCTGTATCTGGCCTACTACCGTACCCAGCGCCAGGGTGCCGAGCAGATTACCAGCCAGAATTACATGATCCGGCAGAAAGATC
>JANMKH010000449.1:0-11076 GCA_031371965.1 Sulfuriferula sp. | reverse complement strand
CCTTGTTCGGCAATTGCCCATGATAGCCTGTTCAGCCCGGATTAAAAAAGCCCGCTTGGGGTTCCTTGCGTGGGCTGTTAGTACCGCTGAAGAAAAGCGGGCTCCGAGTAATGTCGCCTGGATGGATTAGGGTGAATTGATTTGTTAATTTTATTTAATCAAGTTCTTGTTGGCACCAGCAGGCGCCATTGATGCACGCCCAGCCCAAGCAGAATCAGCGCGGTCCCGAGCCAGATGTCGAACCCGGGTTGCTCGCCGTTGAGCCATTGGCCGAGCAGCAGCGCGCTCACCGGCGTAATCAGCGTAATCAGTGCGACCTGGCCGGCTTGCAAATGTTTGGTGACGTAAAAATACAGGGTGAATCCCACCACCGAGCCAAAAATCCCCAGATAAAGTGTGGACAGCCTGGCGCGCACGCTCCACTGCGGCATATGTCCGAACAGTATCAGCCACAGCGGCAGCAGCAGCCCCACCACCAAAGTCAGCGCACCCGTGGTTAGCGCCAGTACCGGCACTGCTGCCCCGGTGCGCTTGACCCATACCAGGCTGGCTGCTTGAATCGCCACCGCGCCGAGTATGGCCGCAATACCGGGCAACGCCTGTGCGCTTATTTTTGCACCCGCGCCAAAAATAACGATTAGCCCGGCCAGTCCCAGCACAGTACCGGCCAATTTGGCCGGGGTCAGGCGTTCCGCGTCGTTTATTACTATACCAATCAGCCCGGTAAATAGCGGAATCAGGCCAAACAGCACGGCAATCAGGCCGGACGGCACATAACGCGCACCCCAGTACACCAGCAGCATTGCCCCGAAAATGCCGGAACCGGCAGCCACATAAGCGTTGAGTGCAGCACGCGAGCGCGGCATAGGGATACGCAGCGTATGCACCAGGACTGTGCATACCACCAAGCCAATGACCATGCGTACCAGTAATGGAAACAGGAAGTCCGCCCCGCCCCCGCTCCATTGGATAGCCAGCGGGGTGGTAGACCAGATCAGGATTACGCCCAGATAGGCGGCGGGGATGGACATGGTATTAATCAGGCGTAAATATTGCTTGTAATTTGAGTGCCAGGCAGCATATCAGGCATGAGCAGTTTCACTATGGAGGTGCATCATGATTGTATTCGACATCGAATCCGGACGCATTGACGCCCCCAGTTTTAATCATCTTTCCACCGTGCCGGCGCAGTCTGAGACTGACGTAAAGCGGCCAGATATGACCTTCCCCGTACCCCGTTTGATGACGCTGGAAGAAGCAATGTGGATTGAATCACGGCGTGCCGGTGCCAGCGCCAAGTCGGGACGTAAAGTTTTCCGACAAGCCAAACAGAGGCTATTTTAGCGGGCAAAACTCGTCATGTTTGACGAAGTGGTTTTGGGCAGAAATAAAGCCGGCAGGACAGTAGGGGGACAGCCACACGCTACACCATTCAAGGTTAAACCAGAATGGTGTAGTGGTGTTATTTTGTAGCAGGCGCGGTGGCAGGCTTGCCCATGGGCACTCGCTTCGCTTTGTTAATTGGTGTCTTGGGAGTTGGCGCTGCGGAGCTGCTCCCACCACTGATGGTCAGATCGTTGCGCAACTTGTCCACGGATTTTTTGCCAAAACCTTTCACCCGGTCCAGGTCATCCACGCTTTTGAACGGGCCGTTTTTGGCACGGTCTTCAACGATGGCCTTCGCCTTGGCCGGGCCGACCCCGTTGAGTGTCTCGAGTTCCGCCTGGGAGGCGGTGTTGATGTTCACTGCCGCGAACGCCATGTTGATGGAAGCCAGCAGTACAGCGATAAACAACCAGATTTTTTTCATCATATCCTCCGTGTATAGGGCATTTGGTTTTGGCACAAGCCATGGAAACTAACGTGGCTCTGGAGCCGGGCGTTGACACGTCGCCTCTCCACGCGTAAGTGTTGAGTGAAAAGCAGTTGCCTTTATGCCTCGCCGTCGTAGCCCAGATTCGGCGCTAGCCAGCGTTCGGCGGTGGCAATATCCCAGCCCTTGCGCTGCGCATAATCCTCGAGCTGGTCACGGTCTATCTTGGCGACGGCGAAGTAGCTGGATTCCGGATGGGAGAAATAGAACCCGGACACGCTCGAAGCGGGCAGCATGGCGTAGCTTTCGGTCAGTTGCATACCGGTGTTTTCGGTGGCATGCAGCAGTTCGAATAACGGTGCTTTTTCGCTGTGCTCGGGGCACGCGGGATACCCTGGCGCGGGACGAATGCCGCGATATTTTTCATCGATCAGTTCTTCGTCGCTGAGTGTTTCGTCTGCGGCGTATCCCCAGAATTCGCGCCGCACCCGGGCGTGCATGCACTCGGCAAAAGCTTCGGCAAAACGGTCAGCGAGCGATTTGAACAGGATGGCATTGTAGTCGTCCAGATTCTTTTCATACGCATCCACACGCTCGTCCATATCGAGTCCGGAGGTGACGGCAAAGCCGCCGAGGTAATCTTTTACGCCGGAGTCCTTGGGTGCGATGAAGTCGGCCAGGCACATATTGGGGCGGCCGGGCGGCTTTTCCATTTGCTGGCGCAGGGCATGGTAGGTCATCGCTACCCGGGTGCGCGATTCGTCGGTGTAGATTTCGATGTCGTCGCCTACGCGGTTGGCGGGGAACAGGCCGATCACGCCGTTGGCGTGCAGCCAGTTTTCGTCGATGATGCGTTTCAGCATCGCCTGCGCATCGGCAAACAGCTTGCGCGCTTCCTCGCCCACCACTTCATCGTGCAGGATTTTCGGATAACGCCCGTGCAACTCCCAGGTCTGGAAGAATGGCGTCCAGTCGATATAGCGGGCGATCTCAGCCAGCGGGTAATTTTTAAATACCTGCATGCCCAGTTGTTTGGGAACCGGTGGCGTGTAGGCGCTCCAGTCGGTGACTAGCGCGTTGGCGCGCGCCTGCGCCAGTGTGGCGCGTTTGGACTGGGCACGCTTGCCCTTGTGGCTTTCGCGGATGCGAATGTAATCAGCCTTGACCTCGGCCATGTAGGCGTCGCGCAGTTCGGGCGAAAGAAGTTGCGTGCACACCCCCACCGCGCGCGAGGCGTCCTTCACATATACCGTGGTGCCGCTGTAATTGGGCTCGATTTTAACCGCGGTGTGGGCCAGCGAAGTGGTAGCACCGCCGATCAGCAGCGGCAGTTTGATGCCGAGGCGCTCCATCTCTTTGGCGACGTGGGCCATTTCTTCCAGCGATGGTGTGATCAGCCCGGACAGACCGATGATGTCGGCCTTTTCATCGACTGCGGCTTGCAGGATTTTTGCGGCGGGCACCATCACGCCCAGATCCACCACGTCGTAGTTATTGCACGCCAGCACCACGCCGACGATGTTTTTGCCGATGTCATGCACGTCGCCTTTCACCGTGGCCATGATGATCTTGCCCTTGGCCTTGGCGGCCTCGCCGCTCAGCGCCTTTTCTGCCTCGATGTAGGGGATCAGGTGCGCCACCGCCTGCTTCATGACGCGCGCGGATTTCACTACCTGCGGCAGGAACATCTTACCCGCGCCGAACAGGTCGCCGACCACGTTCATGCCGTCCATCAGCGCGCCTTCGATGACGTGGATCGGACGCGCGGCCTGCTGGCGTGCTTCCTCAGTGTCTTCGATGATGTAGGTGGTGATACCTTTCACCAGCGCGTGGGTGAGGCGTTCGCCGACCGGGGCTTCACGCCAGGACAGGTCTTCCACCTGCTCCCTGGCCGAGCCCTTTACGCTGTCGGCGAATTCCACCATGCGCTCGGTGGCGTCGGGACGGCGGTTCAAAATGACATCTTCAACACGTTCGAGTAAATCGGCGGGAATCTGGTCGTACACACCCAGCTGGCCGGCGTTGACGATGCCCATGTCCATGCCGGCCTGGATCGCGTAATACAGGAATACGGTGTGAATCGCCTCGCGCACCGGCTCGTTGCCGCGGAACGAGAACGACACGTTGGATACGCCGCCGGAAATTTTCGCAAACGGCAAGGTGCGCTTGATCTCGCGCACTGCCTCGATGAAGTCCACCGCGTAGTTGTTGTGCTCTTCAATGCCGGTGGCGACGGCGAAAATGTTGGGGTCGAAAATGATGTCTTCGGGCGGAAAGTCGAGCTGTTCGGTGAGAATTTTGTAGGCGCGGGCGCAGATTTCCACCTTGCGCGCCCGGGTGTCGGCCTGCCCCGCTTCATCGAACGCCATCACGATCACCGCCGCGCCGTAGCGCCGGCACAGTTTGGCGCGTTCGATGAACTCGGCCTCGCCTTCCTTCATCGAGATCGAGTTGACGATGGACTTGCCCTGCACGCATTTCAGGCCCGCCTCGATCACCGACCACTTGCTCGAGTCGATCATGATCGGCACGCGCGCGATGTCGGGTTCCGAAGCGATCAGGTTGAGGAAGCGCACCATCGCTGCTTCCGCGTCGAGCATGCCCTCGTCCATGTTGATGTCGATGATCTGCGCGCCGGCTTCCACCTGGTTGCGTGCCACTGCCAGCGCCTCGTCGTACTGGCCGTTGATGATGAGGCGCGCGAACATCTTGGAGCCGGTAACGTTGGTGCGCTCACCGACGTTGACGAACAGGTCGCCCTCACCCAGGTTGAACGGTTCCAGCCCGGAGATGCGCAGCTTTTTCTCGATATCAGGGATCACGCGCGGCGGATAAACTTCCACCGCTTCGCGCATCGCCTGGATATGCGCAGGCGTGGTGCCGCAGCAGCCGCCGATGATATTCAGCATCCCGGCTTGTGCCCATTGGCGGATTTGCGCGGTCATCGCTGCGGGCGATTCGTCGTATTCGCCAAACGCATTGGGCAGCCCGGCATTGGGGTGGGCGGAGACAAAACAGTCCGCCTTGTTGGATAACTCCTCGACATACTGGCGCAGTTCGCTCGCTCCCAGCGCGCAGTTCAGGCCGATGGACAATGGCCGCACATGGCGCACCGAATTCAGGAACGCCTCGGTGGTCTGGCCGGACAGGGTACGCCCGGAAGCATCGGTAATCGTGCCGGAAATCATGATGGGCAAACGCAACCCATGCGTGTCGAAATATTTTTCAACCGCAAACAACGCGGCCTTGGCGTTGAGCGTGTCGAAAATGGTTTCCACCATCAGGATGTCCGCGCCGCCATCCACCAGGCCGCGCGTCGCTTCGGTGTAAGCGATGACCAGCTCATCAAAGCTGACGTTGCGATAGCCGGGGTCGTTCACGTCCGGCGACATGCTGGCAGTACGGCTGGTCGGCCCCAGTATGCCGGCGACGAAGCGCGGCTTGTCGGGCGTTTTGGCCGAGTATTCATCCGCCGCACTGCGCGCCAGTCTGGCGGCCTCGACGTTGAGCTCGTACACCAGATCCTGCATGTGATAATCCGCCATCGAAATGGACGTGGCGTTGAAGCTGTTGGTCTCCAGGATATCCGCGCCCGCCTCCAGGTAGGCCGCGTGTATGGCGCGAATAATGTGCGGTTGAGTGAGCGCCAGCAGGTCGTTGTTGCCCTTCAGATCATGGGCAAAATCGGCAAAACGGGTACCGCAATAGTCCGCCTCTTCCAGCTTGTAGCTCTGGATCATGGTGCCCATGGCGCCATCAAGGATCAGGATGCGTTTTTTGAGGGCGGCGAGGAGCAAATCGGTGCGTGTGGTCATGACGGTATACGGTACGGCGGAAAGGCGGTTATGATACGGGGAATCAGGGGCTTAAGCCAATGCGGCCGGCGCAGAAAACAGATCGCTGTCAGGCTATTTGGGTATCGTGCTGGGGCGTTTCGATTCCCCACTCGGACTCCTTCAGCCAGACCAGGAGCTCTTCCCGAGGAATGGGATGGCTCATATTGAATCCTTGGGCGGAATCGCATCCCAGACGTTTGAGATCCTCCCATATCTCGTCGCTTTCCACGCCTTCGGCCACCACGCTGAGTCCCAGGTTGTGCGCCAGGCCGATCAGGGAACGCACGATCACAGCGTCGTTGGCGTTGGTCGCCATGTTCAGCACGAAGGACTTGTCGATCTTGAGCTTGGCAACCAGAAGCTTTTGCAGATAGGCCATGGATGAATAGCCGGTACCGAAATCGTCGATGGCGAGAGAAACGCCCATATGATGGAGGCGATTGATAGCGTCGATGGCAAGCGCAGGATCCAGCATGATGGCTGTTTCGGTAATTTCCAGTTCGAGCCAGCCCGCCTGGGCGCCGGTTTCCTCCACAACGCGGGCGACCATATCCGGAAACAGAGGATCCTGCAGGTTGATGGCGGAGATATTCACCGCTACCGTCAAGTTAAATCCATCGCGTTGCAAGTTGCGGCAATTCATCAGGCCTTCGCGCACTACCCAGGCAGTAAGTGGCTTGATCAGGCCGGTGCTCTCCGCCAACGGGATGAACTGGTCTGGAAACATGAGCCCATGGCGTGGATGACGCCAGCGCACCAGGCCTTCCACGCCGCTGACGCGATGCGTCTTGCAGTCGATTTTTGGTTGATAGAAAAGTTCAAGCTGTCCATTCTCGACGGCGTGCCGCAACTCGGATTGCAATGCCAGCCGATCGACGCTAAGGCTGTCGGTCGTCTCACTGTATAGGACACAACCGCTGAGATTCCGCTTGGCGGTGTACATCGCGGCATCGGCGCATTGGATGAGCGTGTCGATTTCGCGCCCATGTTCCGGATACAGTGCTATTCCCACACTCATGCCAATATCAAGGCTACGTCCTTCGAGCACTAGAGACATTTGCACCGTCGCGAGCATCTTCTGTGCGACTTCCATGGCCGCTTCTCTATCGGCAATTCCCGGCAGGATCAGGGCAAATTCGTCGCCACCAAGACGAGCTGCAGTGTCAGTCTGCCGCAGGGTACTGGTGAGTCGAGATGCGATTGCTTGCAGAACCAGGTCGCCACTGTGATGCCCGAGCGTATCGTTGATTTCCTTGAATCGGTTCATATCCATCAGCATCACAGCGACAACGTGTTGCTCCCGTTCCGCAGTCAGCATTGCCTGGCCCAGCCGGTCATAAAGCAGTGTACGGTTGGGAAGATGAGTGAGTGCGTCATGCAGCGCCTGAAATGCCAGACGCTCATTGGCCGATGCCAGCTCCTGGGTGCGTATATCCACCCTGGCTTCGAGCTCCTGGTTTAGCCGTTGTATTTTTTCCTCCGCAGATTTGCGCTCCCGATAGAAGGCATGCAGCTTTTCCGACATATCATTGACCACCGTGATCAGCTCCTGGAATTCCCGGCTGGCTGTGTGTTTCATGCGCACGCCGAAATCACCGCTGCCTATGCGGTGTACTGTCGCTGACAGGTAGGCAAGCGGGCGCAGACCTGTCTCCAGCAGCCCCCAGAGCAAAAGAGAAAGCAGCAGGATTTCTATCAAGGCGAGCCACGCTTCCTGTTGTATGTTCCCCCACGCACGCCGGATCAGTTCGTGGTGCGATACCGAAGCAGTGACGCCTCCGTAGCTTACGCCGCCAATCTCTATGGGGTAATAACTGGATTCCAGGGGCAGGTTCAGGTACGAGACAAACCAGCCTGGTGCTGCCGTGGGTAGCGCTTTCGTAGTCGGTTGAGGGTCTGCAATGGGGCGTCCGCGGTCATCCAGCACGATGATGCGCTTGAAGTTTTTTTCTGAAAACAGCAACTCCACAGTGCTGCGCACCGTCGACAGATCATTGGTAATCAGAGCGTTAGTCAAAGATTTTGCAAGCGTTTTGGTAACCCACTGCCCCTGATCCTGCTGAATGACGTGAGCGCTCGCCCGAGCTTGCTGGCCCAGCAGAAAAATGCGGATGCCGGTATGCACCAGAATGACGATGGTGACTGCCAGAAATAGGCGCAGACGCAGGCTCATCGAAGCTGATCGCGTAGTTGAACCGGTAAAAGGAGCAGTCTAGAGTTCATCTTTGTAGAGGCGACGCGTGGCATCGTAATCCGCATCCTTGACGGGCAGGAACCCCGGGATGGCGAGGGTTTTGAGCAGCGCCCTGCCTTCGGGATCGGTGCTCATTTCGAGCAGCGCACGTTGTACGGCATCGGCGTCCCGTTTCGGAACCCGCGGATGTGCCTGGACCGGGATATTGGGCCAGGGTGCGGACTGATAGATTACCCGCCACCGCAATTTCTGTTCAGCCTGGAACTTGTCCGAAAATAATTTATTGAGGCTGGCGGCGTCGGCGCGGCCGGTCTGTAGCATGGCTGCGGCACCCAATTGATTGGCACCAAAAACAGGAATGACACTCACTTTGGCCTGTTTCAGGGCTACGGCTGGAACCTGGTAGGCTACAAAAGCATCCCTGGATGGAAAGGCGACCGTTTTACCCTCCAGATCAGCCAGGGTTTTGACGGGTGAATCTGCCGCCACCACAATTTGCCCTAAAAGAGGACTGCCGCCCCATTGCGCCAGGGGTAGATAATGCGTCTCGTCATAAAGCGGGTCGAAATTATGGTTGCTGTATAGGAAATCGAACTCGCCGCGCGCGGTCATGGCGTCTGTTTCCTGCACGGTTGTTCCCATTTTGAGCCTGAGTGCAATGCCGGTCTTGCTATGCACATACAGGAGAATGGGATTCCACAAGGCTGCAGTCGCAACTGCAGATTGCTGGTTCAGAACCCCGAAACTGTATGTGCCACCCGCCCATCCCGGCCCGGCAGACGCCCAAAACAGCAAACCGATGAGGGCTTTACTCCATGTTTGCCACCAAATCGCTCTGCATTTGCTCATACTGCAACCCCTGTTTTTTTAGGCACAGTTTTTCATGCCAAAGAATCGCGCTGTTTGCCGGGCGGTAACCACGCGTAAATAATATAACGGAGCATTTCAGATTTTCTTTATTATTCCTAGTTACTTACGGTGTCGCCAGGCGGGCGACGCGTAAAAACAGGGGCTTTATGCAATAATCAGGCCGTATACTATCCTTGTCAAACCAACAACTCCTGACACCTTGATTGTTGGTTTTTGTTGAAAGGACATGTTTTACCGGCAGGGCCATGCAGGCAGGCGTCTCTGATATCTGCCGGACCCACGGGAATTAGCGCGGAGTTTCGCATGCAGCATCTCACCCCAAAAGAAGCACATGCTTTCCTGCAAACCCATCCGGATGCGGTATTCATCGACGTGCGTTCGGAAATGGAGTTCCTGTTCATCGGCCACCCGAAAGATAGTATCCATATCGCCTGGAACGAATTTCCGGACTGGGACGTGAACCCGCACTTTCTTGCCCAAGTGCGCCGCGCCACTTCGGTGGATCGCCCGCTGGTGCTGATTTGCCGTAGCGGAAACCGTTCCGCCGAAGCCGGGGCTTATCTGGAACAGCATGGCTACAGCGAGGTATATAACGTACAGCATGGTTTCGAAGGCCCGCTCGACGATCATCATCACCGCGGCAGCCTCTCCGGTTGGCGCTTCGAGGGCCTGCCCTGGGAACAGTGCTGACCGTCACAAAAAAGTCACTTTCCAAGTCCATCATGTTGGGCTACCATGCGCGCTGTTATTTAAAGCGGAGATGCTTTGTGGGTACTAGTTCAGGTGACAGTTGTCGCCAGCACATAATTGGCGATCGCCCGGTTAGATAACCCGCAGAACCTCTTCTGCCGCTATCTCGCCGAGCGCGAGAAGCGGTGTCAAACACCGGTCAACCCCTGACCGGCTCCCTTGCATCACTTCGCACCAATCCCGCCTTGCGCGTCAATTCGTTCACGCTGATGCATGGCCCGGAACTCGCCCCATCGTTCTCCTTTGGAATGCAATGGTCACGGTAAGCTGCAAGACAGCCTGCTGCGACATAATGCGTTAATTCAAATTCGTCGTTTGAATGGAAAAAGAAAATGAATTTCAATATTCTGAAAGAGGTTTTTGACGGTTTCCTTCGCAGCCGCGCCATGAATCGCAACTTCCGGCGGCTGGCGCTGCTCGATGCGCTCACCGGCACGGGTGTAAGCAAAGAAGTGCCACCATCGCTGGCACAGACCCTGGCTGGCGCCGCCAAAAGCGACGTCGATGCGTTGCTGAACAGCCTTGGCTCGCATGCCGACGGCCTGAGCGAAAACGAGGCCGAGGCTATCCGCGAGCGCGTCGGCGCCAATGAGGTTGAGCACGAAAAATCCATGCCATGGTGGCTGCATCTATGGCACAGCTATCGCAATCCGTTCAATCTGCTGCTCACAATTCTCGCACTGGTGTCCTACCTTACCGGGGACATGAAGGCGACCCTCGTCATTTCGACCATGGTGGTGCTGTCCACGCTGTTGCGCTTCTGGCAGGAGTCCAAATCCAACAGGGCGGCGGACAAGCTGAAGGCGATGGTGAGCAACACGGCCACTGTGATGCGCCGTGATCCGGCCGAAGAGGCTGCCGAGGACGCGCGCAAATACTTCAACGCAGTCCTGCATCCGAAAGGCCCGCGCAAAGTCGAAGTGCCGATCAGGCAACTGGTACCGGGTGATCTGGTGGTGCTGTCGGCGGGTGACATGATCCCGGCGGACCTGCGCGTGCTGACCGCCAAAGACCTGTTCCTGGCACAGTCGGCAATGACCGGTGAATCGCTGCCGGTGGAGAAGTACGCCCAGCCCCGCAATCCGGAGGCCACCAATCCGCTGGAACTGGACAATATCCTGTTCATGGGCACCAACGTGGTGAGTGGTTCGGCAACGGCCATCGTCGTCACTACCGGCAGCCAAACTTACTTTGGGGCATTGGCCCAGCGTGTGACCACCACCGACCGCGCGCCGACCGCCTTCCAAGCCGGGGTGAACAAGGTCAGCTGGCTGCTGATCCGCTTCATGTTCGTGATGACGCCATTGGTGCTGTTCATTAACGGCTTCACCAAGGGCGACTGGGTCGAGGCGTTCCTGTTCGCGTTGTCGGTTGCGGTGGGCCTGACTCCGGAAATGCTGCCGATGATCGTCACTGCCACCCTGGCCAAGGGCGCAGTGGTGCTGTCGCGCAAGAAAGTCATCGTCAAACGCCTGGACGCGATCCAGAACTTTGGCGCGATGGACGTGCTGTGCACCGACAAGACCGGTACCCTGACCCAGGATAAAATTTTCCTGGCTCGTCACACTGACGTGTTCGGCGAGGTGTCGGATCAGGTGCTGGAGTATGCCTAT
>JANMKH010000401.1:0-1815 GCA_031371965.1 Sulfuriferula sp. | reverse complement strand
AGCAACTGCTTCAAAATCGGCAGGATGACGATCCGGTCTGGTGGAATGATCTCGCGGGCGCGCATCTGCGCCTCGGTCAAGCCCAGGAAGCCGTCGATCTGCTGGAGCCGGTGCTCAAAAAGTTCGATACGAACTACGGTGTCCATGCGAATCTAGGCACCGCATATCACCTGTTGCACCGGTATAAGGAAGCTGAACGTGAAATCGCACGAGACCTGGAAATTAATCCTGACGCGCACTTTGGATTGGAGAAGTATCATCTCGCGCTGCTGCAATACCTCACCCGCGACACGAACTACCAGTACCGGCACGTTTACGTGGATGAATTTACCGAAAGTTTTCTTCAAGGAAGCACCAGAACTTATCCGAGCCGGTCGGCGACTTTTCTCAACACCAACGACACGAATGCGGCCTCTCGACGAACTGCGCCAGCCACAGTGCGCCAACCACCGCGAGCACAATGAGAATAATCGCCTCAAGCAGCAGCAGCAGCGAGAAATGGTGGGCACCTGCGTCAAAGGAAACACTATCCAGCGCATGCAGGATGCGCGGCAGTACGCCGGTGATATGCAGCGCCAGTCCAATCCAGATAAGCCAGGCAATCAAGCGCTCCCAAGTCTTGATGGCTTCGTTGCTGCGCAATGCGTAGCGCAGCATATACACCAGGGTGCGCACCAATACCAAGGCCCCCAACAGCGGCACGGCAATATTCAACACATGCACCGGCTGCCATGTCTCAAGGATCTCTCGCCCGATCAGTATCAGCACCAGCATAAGCAGCGGCGAACCAATCCGCTTCAACCCTTCCAGACCGAGGTGCCAGTTGCCGTGGGCATGCGTCAGCCGCGGGAAAATCCAGCGCATCGCGCTCCAGCCCAGCAAACCACATGCGGCGAGAACAGCGACCTGCCAACCCAGTTCGTTGCGGTGGGTTTCGTTGAGCAACTGGAATAACAGGTTTTCGAGCGGTGCGGGTCGGGTCATGGATTTAACGCTGTTGCATGTTCTCGGTGGTAACGCCAATTAACGGCATAAGCCTGTGCCAGCGCCGGGTTTCCGCGCAATATGAGCAGGTTTTCTGCGTTGCGGTACTGCGCCGCATGGGTAAAATTATAACTGCCGGTAATGACCACCGGCGCGCTATTCGCGTCGATAATCATGATCTTGCCGTGAGCACTGGCATGCCCGGCATCCAGATAAACCGGCACACCAGCCGCAGCCATATGCCTCACCACGCTGGTGGAAATTCTATCGGTCTGCTCGCTATCGGCGATCAGCGCCACGTCCACACCGCGTTGATGCGCCGCAATCAGCGCATCGGCAATGGCGCGGTGGGTAAAGCTGAACGCCTGGATCCGAATCTGCCGGCGCGCATCACGTATCGCGGCAATCACCAGCGCCGCCGCGTCGTCGCCCGGCGTAAACGCTACCTGCACCGTACCCACTGCAGGCAGCACAGGCGGCGTGCGACTATCCTGAAACGCCCAACTGGCATGGCTGCACGACCATAGCGCCAGCCAGACGATGGCTTTGCGCATGTCAGCTCGCTTCCAGTACCGCTGCAAAAAAACCATCGGTGCCGTGCTCTGCCGGGTTAAGCCGCAAATAGTCGCCGGTGTCGAGCGCGATGTGTTGCTGACGCAGGATTTCTGTTGCATTTTTCAGCACAAACCGCGGATTGGCTGCAATAAACGCTTCGACCACCTGTTCGTTTTCTTCCGGCAGCAAACTGCAGGTGGCATACACCAGCCGCCCGCCCGGTTTCACCAGGCGAGACGCAGCAGCCAAAATCGCTGCCTGCTTGGCAGACAGCTC